>JAFGLS010000095.1 GCA_016927935.1 Syntrophaceae bacterium | reverse complement strand
CTTTATTTTTATTTGTCTTGATTCTATTATCGAACCAAGCCTGGAACAGGCCTGTCGTCTATAAAGGTACGGAATAATTTCCGGATGAAAGATTATTATCTAACCTGAACAATTATAGGATTAAAGGCTAACGTACACAACGAAACCCGAAGTTGCTGTAGCTAAGGAACGGATCGAAGTTGCCGCGATTCGAACAGCGCACGCTGCTCGTAATGTCGCACCAGGAGCCGCCGCGCAAAACACGAACACGGTATTTGCTGCTCGATGGGCCAGCTGGGTTTTCATATGAACTTTTATTATAATAATTATCATCATACCAATCAGCGCACCACTCCCACACATTGCCGTTCATGTCATAAAGCCCCAGTTCATTCGGCGGTTTTTTACCCACCGGATGTGTATTGCCGCCAGAGTTATCATTGTACCATCCAATAGCACCCAGGTTATCACTGCCGCTGTATTTGTATCCCCTGCTTTTGTTGCCGCCGCGCGCAGCATATTCCCACTCCGCTTCGGTCGGCAGTCTTTTGCCCGCCCATTTTGCATAGGCGTTTGCGCCGTACCAGGTAACCTCAATCACCGGGTGATCGGCATAACCGCTTTTGGGAACATATTGACCGGACTGTCTGACGATTTTGCGGGCAGCAGAGCCTATATCTAACCAAGTTCGCCCGCCTTCGGATTGGTTGCCTTTTTCATTCAGGAACCGGCAGTACTGGGCATTGGTGACTTCGTATTTATCCATATAAAAGTCATCCACATAGACCTTGTGCAGTGGTTTTTCGTCAACATCGCCATCGTTGCTGCCCATTATAAATTCTCCGCCTTTGACAAAGACCATATCAGGATAGATAGTCCGATCTCTATTAATTTTTAATTCCTCACTGGTTTGGGCGAATGCTAACATTGTAGTAGCAACAATTAACAAAATTGCTAATTTTATTTTACCATCCATTTAATTCTCCCCTCTCAGTTTTACTGTACCGCAATATCCTTTATATCAATATTTAAAAAATATTATCAATAATATCAACACAAAAACCTGTCAATCTTGAAAAAATTCTCGTAGCTCAATGTTGTGTCTGATCACACATCAACATGATTTTTGTCATATTTTTTTTGAAATACCCGAGGATATATAATTAATTCCACGCAGCCCCATCCTGCCGAACCAATAAACAAGGTGGACGGCCAGATGTGGTACTGCCAGGGAGCCAGTTCAGCGCCGGATACGCTGATCATATGGATAAATAATAAGAAGCAAAAGTTTGTGGGGACGGTTAATAATCCATAAATTTTTGTATCCTATTTGTAAGATGCAAATAGGATACAATTGATGCAAAATGGATGAAAAGGAGGTTTATTATATGTAAAATAATGTTGTTTTTTATATGTTTATGTAATTATTATTTTTTGACTGGGGGTCAAGGGGTCGGAAGTTCAAATCTTCTCGCCCCGACGAATTGAGGTCCAAGACTGAATGGTTTTGGGCCTTTTTTTTATAGGGCGCGGTTCCATTGTGTTTTTAGTTGACTTTGGTGAGAAGTGCGACTGAACCGTACCCTACAACTGCTTTATTCTATTGTTTTTACGCTTGATCGATACGGGATTCGAACCTGTGACCTCTGGTATGTGAGGACAACATTAATAAGGATAAGTCCAATAAAAGCAAGAAAACAGAGGAATAAAGGCATGTTTTTCGAAGTGGATGTTTTATAACATGTCATTCATAATTGTCCGCACCATCATCTGCCACCCTAATGCCATCTGGGAATTTAATAAATTTATTATTATTGCTACAGGGGATAAAGATGAGGCGAGAGATTGTCAAGTTTCGCTGTTCATGAATGCATTCCAAATTAAGTATTGTTAAATTTGTTTATTTAGATTAAAAAGCACTGCGGAATGTGGAAAGTGACTGTGCAGCGATCACCGCCTTAAAAACAATCCACCATGATCAAGGAATCTTCTCTGGATTATGAGTTTTTTGATCGTGTTTGTATTTAATTTATCTTCTTTAAAATTTCTGCTCGACTTTGAAACTGCGCACTATTATATGACAACGCCTTTGGATAGCTACATACTTATATTTAAATTCTACTGATTTTTGTTGACTTTTACTTCCTGGGGGATTATATTTGTCCATAATAAATGAGAAATAGAATATCAAGTAGCTTTTTGTTGCTGGAAAAAGTGCCAGAATTAGATGTTCATATCGGGCTTGTGGAGTATATGAAGAAGGGTATACCACTTTTTATGTACTATGCGGAAAATTTAAATTCCTATCATTTATCATTTACTCAGGATAACGGAAAGAGCCTAGGGCTACTGGAGTTCTCCTGAGTGTTCGTTGTCCATTTTATTTCACACTAATTTCTGTCCTAACAATGGGGAGCACTTCAATCTCATGGAACTTATAACGACATGTTCAAATTGCGGTAGTCAATTCAAATGGGATGACAAATTCTGGCGAGGGGTGGGGATGCCAGACTGCCCAGCCTGTGGTTTCAATAATCAAACTGGCAAGAAGGGGAAGCAGGAGGGACCGATGGAACGAGCATATCGAAAGATGGCTCGTGACCTCATGAAGAAATATGGCCCACTAAAGCGTGTTGAGTACCTTAGCCACTTTCCGGAGTTTAATATCAAATTCGTATTCGAGAGTAAAACAGTATACTCCGGTAAGCGTCGGGGGCGATATGATATACATTTCATGTCGCTTGGGTACTTCGGCGAGGGACCACGTTACGCAAAATCGTTTTTGGATGAAGCCGGTTTCTCGATGACATCGAAAAAAATCGCCAATATCCGACCGGGAGCGGTAATCAACCTTAAAGGCAGAAAGGTAGTCGTGTCCTATCCTGATGAATCTTTTCTAATAAGGTTGTTACAATTTATGAATAATATTGATGAGAAATTAGATTCTCCCTGTTTAGCGATAAAATTAATAAGGTATTTATTTTTGATAATATTTAGAGGATTATTTATTTTATATATTTTAATAATGAAAAAAGATGAAAATGAATGAAGGTTATGAATTAAATTTGATTTTCCAGCTTTGATTAAAATAGGGGAAAATACGCTCAAACAAATCTTGGAAAATTTCAGAATTTTCTGATGCAACACAAATTTGAGCAGCAAAACTTATGTCAAATAAATTTGTTGTCGATTATTAATGAATTAATGTACTCCTTCAAGAGAGGATGTCAGGAGGCACTTAAACTGTACCACCTGGGGGCACTTCAAAGTATCCCACCTTTAATCGATATTTTTAATAAATTCTCCTGGAATATAATAATGAGGGATACAACATAGCAAAACAGTTTATAATGACAAAAAAGATCAAGTTCTGCCACCTATATGCCACTAATGATGAAATTGATATTTCAACGATTTTATTATTATTTAAATAACAAATATTTGGCTGGATGATAATCGAATAGGGCAACGGATTGGCACTCCGTTGCACCGTATATTAAACCGGATGTTCCATCAGTCCAAGTCAATATTGCATTGCTATATTCGTGGAGATCGAAAAATATTAATGCACAAAATATGCTTTGTGCATATATTGTGCAATTGGTATAAAATCCAAAAAAATCAACCTTTTTGAGTTTTTTCGCCATTGTTTTTTATAGATTTATTAAATAATCATTCCTTGACTCTGGATCATGGTATTGGGGTTCGAATCTATACACCTAAGTGACATGAAAGTACAATATAGAGGGAATTTTTCTGTGAGAATCCATTTGTATTCGAATGTCCCGCTAGGGTACCAGCTCAGCCCCGGACACTGTATTTATGTACCTCAATAGTAAAGTACAAAAATTTATTGGAATAGTGAATAATAATCCATAAATTTATTGCAGACTAATTGCAGTCTGCATATAGTCTGCAATTGGCAAAAAAGTCAATAAAACAGTTAAAGTCATATGTTATTTTTATTGTTTTTTAATAATTTACAAGACCTCAAATGCTTGACTGGGGGTCAAGGGGTCGGAAGTTCAAATCTTCTCGCCCCGACAAAAAACAAGTAGTTACGCTGGCTACTTGACTATTGCAG
>JAFGLS010000094.1 GCA_016927935.1 Syntrophaceae bacterium | reverse complement strand
CCAACAAGCTTCAGTGCACTGTTTAGTGTTCATTATCCCACGTCGCTTTGCTCCTGGGATAATTCGACCAACAAGCTTCAGTGCACTTTGTTTCTGAAGCTTGGGTCTCATTATCATAAATGACTTCTTAAAAAAAGCAATGCTTTGATATAATGAAAATGATATAATCCTAATCCAAGGGCACATTCGGAAAAGATATTTGCTAAATGATTTTTTGTTCTTAATATACGTGAAGGAAATTAAGGTGTTAGAGAAGGAATGTTTTTATGGCTAAAACAAATTCGGCTCCCGAGGAAAAAACACTGCTTTTTCCCGATGGAACGTTAAAAGAAAAAAAATTTATTCAGGAAGGCAAACTGGAAGGCGAATATTTTTCCTTCTATCATAACGGCCAGATGTTGTCCCATATCAATTTTTCCCACGGCAAAAAAAACGGCTCGGCGGTGATTTATTATCAAAACGGCCAAATTAGAGAAAAGACCAGTTTTATTAACGACCGGATGGAAGGCGAATATATTTCTTATTTTGAGAATGGAAATATACGGGAGCATGAATATTACAAACACGGCAAGCTCGATGGACAATACCGGATTTATTACAAAACAGGACAACTGAAGGAACAGGAAAATTTCAGAAATGGAAAATTTGAAGGCGAATATGTCTGTTACTACAAAAACGGACAAATCAAAGAAAAAGGGTTTTTTAAAAACAACAAAAGAGAAGGTGAATATTACGCATATTTCAAAAGCGGACAGATAAAGGAAAAAGCTACACACAAAAATGGAAAAGTTGTGGGAGAATTTCTTGTTTTCAAAGAAAACATCACTGAGCCCCCACTGGCGAATGGTGAAGAAAATGGCTCTTCCCGTATCTGGGAAGAGGCAGAAGTTGCCGGTTTGCTGGAAGAATTGAAGCATTTTGATGAAAAACAAAAAAAATAATAACCATGATTACAGGAGGGAATTATTATGATAAACAAAATTTTAATTCCAACTGACGGTTCCGCCAACAGTCTTACAGCGCTGGAATATGGGATTTATTTTGCCCATAAATTCAATGCTTCTTTAAAAGGCCTTTATGTTATTGACGTAAATTTGATTCAGGGGCCACTGCTTACCGATATTTCCGGTTCGGTAGGAATGCCGCCTTATGAAGGATTCTTTGACGCCATAGAAAAATCTCTGGATGAAAAAGCTGATTTTATTCTGAAGGAATTTCAGGATCACTGCCAAAGTGCCGAATTAAAATTCGAAGTAAAAAAAATAGTCGGAAAAATCAGCCCGGCAATTATAGAAGAAGCTCATAACACCGATATGATTCTGATGGCTAAAAAAGGAGAACACTTTCATTTAACAGAAGGCGCGCTTCTCGGTTCAGTTGCCGAATCTGTCACGCGTAATTCCGGCAAACCTGTGCTAGTTACTCCTGTAAATTTTACAGAGATAGAAAAAATGGCACTTGCCTACGACGGCAGTCCTTCGGCTTCTAAAGCCCTTTACCTTTCGCTGGAAATGTCTCGGCAAAACGCTTGGCCTCTATCGGTCATTATCATTACCACGGATGAGAAAAAAGCCGCCGTTTTAACCGCACAAGTGGAAGAAGCAAAGAAAAAAACTGCGGAGGCTCTGCCGACAGCCGATTGCAAAACAATAATCCTGTCCGGCAAAGAATCTGACGAAATAATCAAGTTCATCAATGAAGGGGGTGTAAAATTAATGGTTATGGGAGCCTATGGACATAACCGTTTGCGTGAATTGCTTCTGGGAAGCACAACCTCACAGGTCTTACGTAAAAGTTCAATTCCTGTTCTGCTCATTCGTTAGACAGATTATCCGTCGGCTTAAATACGGATAAAACAAAATATAAAGGTTTTAAGAATTCCGAAACAAATTGTGGCGCAATAAGGAGGTAAATATGATTCCGTTTATAGTAATTGTTGTGATTATCGCGGTAATAGTTTTTTATTTTGTAGGCATATACAATAAGCTGGTTGCCTTGCGTAACCGTTACCTGAATGCCTTCAAACAAATCGATGTTCAGCTAAAACGCCGCTATGACCTGATTCCTAATTTAGTCGAAAGTACAAAGGGTTATCTGGCGCATGAACGGGGTACACTGGATGAAGTAATCAAAGCACGCAACAATGCTTTCTCCGCCAGCAATGTCGCCGCGGCCAATCCGGGCAATGCCGACGCCATGAACGGCTTAACGAAGGCGGAAGGAATTCTCGGCGGAGCAATGGGCAAATTCATTGCTGTTGTGGAATCTTATCCGGATTTAAAAGCAAACCAGACCATCAGCCAGTTGATGGAGGAGATTACCACTACTGAAAACAGAATATCTTTTGCCCGTCAGGCTTATAATGACATTGTCGCCGAATACAACACAAATCGCGAGCAGTTTCCCAACAGTATTATAGCTAACTCTTTTAATTTTACGGCTGCGAATCTTTTAGAGGTTATGGAAAGTCCGGAGGAACGGAAAGCACCAAAAGTTTCTTTTCAATAACATAATCTGACGTTGATGTGCGGAAGTGTAAATGGCCGATAAGTATTCCACCAATTACTTTACCAGACAGGAAGAAGCTCGTCGCAATAGCCGCAAACTGGTAGTTCTTTTCGCTGTTGCGGTAGTGGGAATTATAGTAATTTTATATATTGCCTTGCGAATCATCTGGTTTGTATTTGTGTTGTCTGATGATTCTAGTTTATTTCAATATTACGAGGGAAAAACTGACATTTTCAACTTATGGGATCCTGTCTGGTTTTTGATTATCAGCATCGTTGTATCATTGATAATTTTCATTGCCGGAATAACAAAAACAAAAGAGTTGCAAGGCGGTGGCGGCTCTGTTGCCAAAATGCTTGGTGGCACACTGATATCAAGGAGCACAAATAACCTGAAAGAAAAACAATTGCTCAATGTCGTGGAAGAAATGGCGATTGCTTCAGGTGTCCCTGTTCCACTTGTTTTTGTTTTAAATAATGAAAACGGTATTAATGCTTTTGCAGCGGGACTCACTCTAAATGATTCGGCAATTGCCGTTACAAGAGGAGCATTAAACAGCCTTACCCGTGAAGAACTGCAGGGCGTCATTGGACATGAGTTCAGCCATATTCTTAACGGTGATACACGTCTTAATGTCCAATTAATTGGAATTATTTTCGGTATCATGGTTATCGGAATTATCGGCAGCAAAATATTGCAAGGCACAAGAAGCTCTCGTAGGTCCGGCGGGATAATTATATTATTTGGCTTGGTGCTGCTGATTGTCGGATATGTCGGTTCTTTCATGGGCAGACTGATTCAAAGCGCCGTTTCCCGCCAAAAAGAGTTTCTGGCTGATGCATCATCGGTACAATTTACCCGTAATCCTATTGGAATAATCGGCGTTTTAAAAAAAATCGGCGGATATATCAAAGGATCAAAAATTAATTCAGCAACAGCCCGGCAAGCCAGCCACATGTTTTTTGGTGAAAGTCATACCGCTTTTCTTTTCTCTAAATTCTTGGCAACACATCCACCAATTATTGAAAGAATCAAACGTCTTGATCCCCATTTCGCGGGAGAGCTATCCCGGATAAAAAGTGATACTGATGTCTATAATGCGCCAATTTATGAAGCGCCGGTATCCGCTTTAAATTCTTCAGCACCAATTTTACAAAATGTTACGTCCATTTCGGTAAAGCCGCAGGATATTGTTAATCTTATCGGCAATCCGACTGAATTTAATCTGGTTCAGGGTAGAGCGCTTCTTGCAGCCACGCCTGATAATCTCAAACAAATTTTGAACACTCCGGCAGGAGCCGCATCAGTTATTTACGCATTGCTTATGGGTAACACTTGCCAGGAACGCGAAAAACAATTGGAAGTGTTGCACGGTTCGCTCATGAATAAAGGCGATATTGACAGTGTAGTTAATTTATGTGCTTTAACCGCAGATCTGAAAGAAGACCAGAAATTACCACTGGTCGAGATGGCGATTCCGCAGTTGCGCTTCTTGACTGATCTGGAAAAACATAATTTTCTGGAAATTATTAACGCCTTGATCTTGGCTGATAAGAAAACAACATTGTTTGAGTTTTTCATACAATGGATGCTTTATCAGTATTTAGTCAGGGACAAAGAAGATCTCTTCGGGAAAACAACTTTTTTCCATATTTCCCAGGTGAAATATGATATTTTGATAATATTAAAGACCCTGGCTAATTCCGGAAATTTAGGAAATGAAGATGCGGCCCGATCAGCCTTTAAAGCCGGAGTCGAGCAAATTCCGGAACTGGCCTCAAAAAATCACGATTTTGCCTATACCGAAAATATAAATTTTGATTTAATCAGTACTGCATTGAAACAACTTGCGTATTCATCCTTCATGATCAAGCAATCTGTAGTTAACGCCTGTGCCTATTGCGCTTTTGCCGATAAGACAATTACGATAGCAGAACTGGAACTGCTCCGCGCTATTTCGCTCACATTGCACTGCCCGCTGCCGCCTTTTGTGACGGATATTCAGTTAAGTTGAACAAAAAAGGATTTCGTTAAATTCATATAATATTCCGATCCCTAAGAAATATTCTTTATGCCCTACAAATATCTGAAACTTATATTTTATTCTTATTATTTATTTTGACATAAAATCGTTATTCATATACTTTATCTAAGTAATAATACAATTAGAGCTCTAATCAAAATCTTTCTTCTTTATCTCCGAAAACCGCTTTTCAATAAAACTTTATATATAAACTATAAATGAGAACCTACTATCTACTGTAAATTACATTACTTTATTCTATTTGCGGCATTCAACAAACCATTTCTTATGCAGCATATAAAGCCCAACGAGAGAAATGACATACAATACCAGCCAGCAACTGACGCCCACTTTCGGTGAAATATCGAAAAAAGCGGTAAGTACGTTATTGGCGTTAAATCTACCAGCAAACAAATCCGGAAGGAGAACATGCAGAAATGGATTGAAGAAGCCTTCGTATTCCGGAAACGGCACCATGTAAACCAAAGTCGCTTTGGCAATCCATGCTCCCGCAAATCCGAAAAATACTGTTGCCGCAAAAAGCAGTTTATTTATTTTGTCTTGGGAGATAATCAGCATCCCTTCATAGAGTAAAAGCACCGCCAGTACTATTAAATATCTCGGCCCGTAAGACCACCCTCCCCACCAGGTAAAGAAAGAACTCATCACTAAAATAAATATTATTCCAAACAATGCCAGACATTTTGTTTCCAAAGGAATAAGGAGTTTTTTTCTTTTTATCAGCAACAGGATAATACAAAAAGCGATACAATAAAGCATTGGAGCAAAATTAAATAATCCGTTCCATCCGCTGAAAGACAACCCCCAAATTGCTTTTAGTGAAGGCAGGGAGAATCCGTAGTTATGGTGCAAATTCTGAAGGGGCCCGGCAGCATGATAGGCATTGAGCATTGTCCATGGATTTCCTGTGATGAACCAGTTGTATATCGCTATAAAAAATATTGAGGGAAGTATTCCTGAGGCAAAAATAAACGGTGGAAAAATTTTCTTTTCTTTCATCAAGACACATAAAAACCAAAGAGGAGCAGCCAAAATAACGGTGTATTCACTTAAAAAACCAAGCCCCAGAGTAAATCCGGAAAAAAAATTATTATTTTTCTTCAAAAGACAAAAACTAAGCAACAACAAAAATCCGGCAAAAACATGATTGAAAAATGTTCCGGAGAAAACAAAAACAAATGATCCATACCATGCCAGCATTGCCAATAAGACCGGCGAAAGGGGAGTTTTTATTTTATTCAGCGCGGTAAAAGATATCACAACTATCAAAGCAAAAGGTAGCGAGCCGAATACCAAGCCACCAACCATTAAAATTGGAATAAGTTCAGGGATCATATGATCGCGCCAATCATACACTCCCAGGCGGTAAGCAATATAAACAGGATATTTTTTACCGGTATTTTCACTTACTTCATCAAGGTCAAACCATCTGATTAATTCATAAAGCAGTATCATGCATAAGGTAGGAAGCGGGGCTTTGTCCGAATAGAAATGCTCCCCCACTTTACTTTTATCTATGGTCCAGTCGGCGTATTTATCTATTTTTAAGGTTCTATCTTCGGAAAAGGCTAAAACAGGCAATGCCCGAGAAACACAGTTGGGAGTCGGCCAGATATCCACAAAATAAGAAGCCAGTAATACGTTGATAAGAAAAAATATTACTACGTAAATCGGCCATTTGGGGGGAGAGCTTTTTATAATCATTAATTATTATCTTCCGTTAGGCGGATTTTCTAACCAACTTGCAAATGAACAACTCCGCCGCAAGCAGCGGGGTATCCAAACGAACTTGCGCCCCAAGGGGCGGGGAATTAGACCCACATTTATCCCGCTCGGCCTATAGTGACCTTTAGGTTATTCGCCTCGGGGATAATTCGACCATCAAATTT
>JAFGLS010000093.1 GCA_016927935.1 Syntrophaceae bacterium | reverse complement strand
GGAAGAAGATATTTTAAAATATATCAATCTTTTCTATGCTTCTCCCGAAGACGAACATTCTATTAGCGATATTCTCGGTAAGATGGACGAAGAAGAAAAGATGACAGGGGCGATAGCGAGAGAAGAGGAGGAGGAAGAGGAGGAAGAGGAAGCGGTCACCGAAACAGACAGCGTCATCATACAGCTCATCAATAAAACCATCAACGACGCTTATAATCGCCGCGCTTCTGATATACATATTGAACCCATGGTTGACAAAAAAATTGTGCAATTCCGGTTCCGTGTTGACGGAGTTTGTTTTATTTATCAAACAGTTCCCTTCAGTTACCGTTCCGCCATTGTCTCGCGTGTCAAAATAATGTCCCGAATGGATATTACCGTCAAAAGACTGCCGCAGGACGGCAAGATAAAATTCAGACGTCCTACAGGAGATGAAATTGAACTCCGCGTGGTGGCAATACCAACCCAGGGAGACGTGGAAGATGTAGTTATGCGTATTTTAAGTAAAGGTTTAGCCAAAGGCGAAACTATGCCACTGGAAGACATGGTTTTAATACCGCGCAACTATAACGAAATGGTCAATATTATCTCCAAGCCTTACGGTATGATTTTGTGCGTCGGTCCCAGCGGTTGCGGAAAAACAACCACTCTACACGCTGCTCTACATCATATTAATAAACCGAACAGAAAAATATGGACGGCGGAAGATCCGGTGGAAATTACACAGTATGGCTTGCGTCAGGTACAGGTGCAACCCAAGATCGGTTTTGATTTTGCCGCCGCTATGCGCTCTTTCTTGCGTTGCGATCCCGACGTTATTATGGTCGGTGAAATGCGCGATTTTGAAACAGCCAAAATAGGCGTCGAGGCATCTCTGACCGGTCACCTTGTGTTCACCACTCTGCATACCAACAGCGCTCCGGAAACCATTGTGCGCCTGCTGGACATGGGCGTTGATCCCCTTAATTTTGCCGACGCTTTGCTGGGCATTCTCGCCCAACGCCTTACCAGAGCCCTTTGCAAGAATTGTAAGGAACAATATCATCCCTCGCAAGAAGAATACGAAGAAATTGCCGAAGCTTACGGTCGTGAAGCATTCAATAAACTGAACATATCTTATAATGATAACTTTAAATTATATCGCCCCAAAGGTTGTGACATGTGCGAGCATACCGGATATTTTGGCAGAATCGCTCTTCATGAACTTCTAATCGCCACCGATGCTATTAAGAAAATGGTGCAAAAGCATGAAAGTGTGGAAGTCTTACGGAATCAGGCGATAAGCGATGGCATGACAACACTTTTACAAGATGGTATCTTAAAAACCTTACAAGGCATTACTGACTTAATACAGGTGCGCCGTGTTTGTATTAAATAGATATAATTAAGTACCTTTCCTTCCATCCTAATAAACGTAACTTTTCATTTTTTTAATTTTATTAAAATTTTGTTCAATTTGTCAGTAACAAGAAGTAAGCCTTTTCTAAATTACTTGTTTATCTGTTCCATTAATACATACACACAACAAATTTAAATTTTACCAGTAATCAAATTAAAACACGAAAAATCAAGATTAATAGAGAACGGTGGCAATGGAGAAATTCATGCTCGGATTATTGGCATCCTTGGCGGTATTGGTATTTTTTTATTTGCTAATTGGATTTAACTTTGTGTTATCTTATAAAGAAAAGATAGGAGTGACTATATACAAAATATATGATAGAAGACGAACGTATGAGAACTGATATAGAAAATGTTGCCGAAGAAAAAGGCAAAAATATCGCCAAAAAAATTATTGAAAAATACGGCAAATCTCTAATATTAGGACGTAAATCATTTTTTGCATCTTTCCTGGACAGATTTCTTGATGGTGGGTATTCGTATCTCAAAGTAGATAAAGAAATTTATGAAAGGTCACTTCAGGAGGCCACATCCTTTTTCTCGACCAACGAAAATGCAAAACTTGATAATAAAGTAATGGAAACTTTACAATCTCGTCTTGAAAAAAAATTGCAGAACCCTGATGAAGTCAAAATAATGACCGCTGAAGAAATGCTGGCAATGCTCATTAAGATTTACGTCAGTGATTCTTTGTTTGAGGAAGTTAGAAACTCTATTAAATAAAAAATAGTGGTCAGCCTATGAATTCCGACCAGGTATAATATATAATAAACCAAAATATCTTACTGTATTCTCTTCTTACTTTTTTCCAGTCAGACGAAGATAATTCCCAGAAATTGGCAGGAATGTTTTCATATCGTGTGGGAACGAAATAAAAATTATAATTGTCAGTTTTGAATACTCTCTCTGCAATTAATTTTATCCGGCGCATGTGATGTGGTGAACTAACGAATATCGCCGATTTTATTCCATAACCGGACATTATTTTCTGAGCTTTGATTATTTCTACGTGTGTGTCCTCATAAAAACTTGGATAAGATGAAACATTTTTCTTAACAAATTTATTTGACTTTAAATAAGATGACAAATCTTTTCTTTTCCCTTTATCATTAATTTCATAAATCTTATGATATGCCGGAATAATCAAGTAATCGGCCATTCTTTTATTTACTAATTCGTTAGCTTCTTTCTTACGTGCCTTAAAATCCGGTCCCAGTAAAATTACTATAGCATCGGCTTTTTCAGGTTCTGTAGAGTAAGTTAAAAACCGCGGCGAATAGAAGATAACCCCTGTCAGCACCAACAAAACAACAATTAAAATTATCAGCCTCTTATGATGTCTCACCAACTCAATATCCTTATAATCTTGAAATATAATTTGTTATGTATCACCAAAATAGTTTGCTGAAAAAATGTAAATTTCAGTCGCCTCATCCATCCAAGCATCCGTTGGCAATCCGGCTTTATAACAAGTCTCTTTTAAGAAATTCTCTCTGTCCCATCCGTATTCAATAGCTACTTGAGGCAATAATAATCCGGAATTGTATCCATGAACTATATACAAACCGTGCTTTCCGACTTCAATCTCTTTTATGTCTTTAACGCGTTTGAACGGACTCAGAACGGATATTTCAAAAGTTAAATCTTTAACCTCTTCAGGTTTTAAGGAAGGGAACCGCGGATCATTAAAAGCTGCCGCTATGGCCATTTCCTGTACGGTTTCCCAGAGCGGCTTAAAAGCTTTTATATAACCTATACAGCCGCGTAAATAGCCCTGCTTTTTCAAGGTTACAAATGCTCCTCTTTTCATCTTCAGATTGTCCGAATCAATTTTTACTTCCGGCATTTCCCGACGATTAATTTTAGCTGCAATCGCTTTTTTTGCTATGTCCAGAAGAACGGCCTTTTCCTTGTCTGTTAATTCCATCTTTATTCTCCTTTTTTACATATAACGATTTAAATGATAAGGAACGGATATTTGACTTACAAACGGCCACAGATAAAATCAACTAATGTTAATTGCAAAAAACCGCAGAAGCATACCCTACGACCGAGTTCTTATCGCCTGTAACGTCTCCGGAGTTGGCATATTTTAAAAGATGCGCTTTATTTGCCTTCATCATTTGAGCAGCTAACATAACAACTGCCATAGGACCTCCCCCGCACGCCTCAACTTCTCCACTTTCCAGACTTTTTAAAAGGCCGGTTGCGTCGCTATCTTTTAAATAATCAAGGATAACGGCATCCATCTTTTTAGCTATGTTATAATTGTAAAAATGGGACAAATCGGAACTCCCTACCATTAATACATTTTTGCCGCGTGAAGCTTTATATATTGCCTCCGCAAGTTCCTGACAGATATCCGCACCCTGATCTCCCATTACCAGCGGCAGAAACGAAAAATCACCCAACGCCACCTGTAAGAAGGGAAGCTGAATTTCGACCGAATGTTCCTGCAGATGGGCACCGGGGAAATCAGTTACTATTGGACTTATTTTTTTTAATTTTTCCGCTAAATCTTCATCAACAGGAACAATTCCCAGAGGCGTTTCATAACCGCCCCTGCTGAAAACAGACACACCATGAAAAGCAACTCGGTGGCTGGGACCGATAATAATAACCACATCATATTTCCGGCCACGGATAAGATTATAAGCATGGGCCGCAATTTGTCCTGAATACATGTAGCCGGCATGAGGAGCTATTAATCCGACAATATCTCCCCCTAATTCCAATGGAGATGCCGATTGGAAATAGTTCTCTATATCCTTTCTCAGAACTGATGGATTTCCCGGATACCACGAACCGGCTATGATTGATTTTTTTATGGCACTCATGATTTTTTACCTGAACCTCCAGATTACACCCTGAGGTGTGTCCAAAACTTCAATACCCATTTCCGACAGTTGCATTCTATAGGAATCTGCTTCTTCCCATTTATGGACGTTTCTGGCCGTTTCTCTTTTATTAATCAATTCGCTTATTTTCCTGTGAATAATTTGCCGTTCAAAATCAATTATCCCCAATACTTCATTGATACTTTTCAGTGATTCAAGAATTTTCCGGGCATTGTTTTTACTTATTAAGCCATTAGTCAAAGGAGAATTTACTTTTCCGATAAAATTAAACAAAGCCGCTAAAGCACCGGCAATATTCAAATCGTCATCCAAGGCTTCCATAAAATCATGTTTGAGATCATATATCAACTGATCGGTTTCTGCAAAATCATCCTGGACATTATTATTTACAGCGTTGAGTCGGTAAATAAAAGTATCTATCTTCTTAACTGTATTTTTTGCCATTTGCAGTGCGCGTTCTGAGTAATTAACCGGTTTACGATAATGCACCCCCAGCAGGAAAAAACGCACATCTCTGCCGCAGTAGCCATTTTGTCTTAATTGCGATAACGGCAAAGCATTATTCAGAGAACGTGACATTTTCCGGCCGTCAACCATCACCAGTTCAGCATTAAGCCAATAATTAGGCCCTTTATGACCGGAAAAAGCTTTATTGATGGCTAAAATATTCTCGCCGTGGGGGAAAGTTTCATCAACTCCACTGACATGAATATCATAAGTCGCGCCCAGATATTTATAAGAAATTGCCGCACACTCCAGATGCCAGCTAGGCCTAACATTTCCCCATACAGTTTTATAATAAATACCTCTTTTCAATTCCCCGAGGCTTGCCCTCTTCAGCAAAGCAAAATCTGCCGGGCTGTCTTTTTCATAATCATCAAGGTCAATTGATTTTCCCTGCCTTGTTTTTCCCGAATCTATATTGGAAAGAACACCGTAGTCTGCTAATTTGGAAATATTGTAATAAACCGAATGCAATTTTTCATAAGCGTACTCCTTATCCATCAGCTTCTCAACAATTTTTAACATCACGTCAACATTCTCAGACGCTTTAACGTAAATATTATCCCGACGAATATTCAGAAATTCCGTATCTTCCATAAAAACTTGCAAATATTTCTGAGAATAATCGGCAAGTTCCATTGCCTCCTTTTCCGAACCTTTTATTGATTTATCCGTAAAATCAACAATATCTAAAACATGTTTTACCTTGTACCCCTTATAAATCAAATAACGGCTGACCAAATCGGAAACCACCAGACGCCGGTAATTCCCCAGATGAGGAGTATCATGAATTGTCGGTCCGCAGGTATGGATACTTACTTCATCCACTTTAACTGGATTAAAGAGAGTTTTCTGGCGGACGAAAGAATTGTACAGATTAAAAGTAGAAATTTCTTTCTTAAAGTCAAATAATTCTGTGCTTAAGTATCGCTCTCCACCATCAGGGAAAATTACAACTATCAGACCATCTTCCATCTGCTGTGCCTTCTGCAAGGCAACAAACATTGCCGCACCAGAACTCATTCCTACGAATATGCCTTCCTCACGGGCGATCCTGCGGGACATTTCAAAGGCATCTTCATCTAGGATATTTACTTTTTCATCAAGCATGTTCTTATTAAAAATTCCAGGGCGGTAAGACTCCCTCATGTTTTTTAATCCCTGAATCTTATGCTGAAGATAAGGTTCGACACCTATAATCTTAATCAGCGGGTTGAGTTCCTTGAGTCTTTTGGAAATTCCCATTGCTGTACCACTGGTGCCGAGACTCGCCACCACCATAGTAACTTTACCGTCAGTTTGTTCCCATATTTCTTGTGCAGTGCCGTAATAATGAGCGGCAATGTTATCTTCATTATTAAACTGATCGGTGCCGAAGTATTTAACAGGATTTTCTCGCAGCATTTTGTAGGCCACTTCAATCGCGCCGTCAGTGCCCTGACCGGCGGGAGTTAAATACAATTCCGCTCCCATGGCTCTTAAAATTTTTTTCCTTTCTTCACTGGACGATTCAGGCATGACCAGACAAAGTTTATACCCTTTTACCACGGCAACCAGTGCCAAACCTATTCCGGTATTTCCACTGGTTGCTTCCAATATAATTTTATCATGGGTTAGGATGCCTCTTTTTTCCGCATTTTCAATCATGAACAATGCAGTGCGATCCTTAATGGAGCCGCCTGGATTGGCACTTTCCAGCTTGGCAAAAATCTTTACTTTATTATTGGGATTATGCTTGCCTATTTCCACTAACGGCGTATTGCCGATGCCCTCTATAACACTTTTATAGAATTTACTCATAAATCAAGTCCTGTAAAATAAAAAAACCCTGTCTGGGTTGAAAAAACAAATATTAATTTTTAAATAATTTAAAATGAAAGGTTCGCTAACTGTCCATTTTCAACATAGGAATCTTGAAAAACTTAACACCCTCTTCCCGCAAATTCTCTTCTTCCTGAGGCGTGCTTGTTCCTTTAATGTTTCTTTTTTCCTCATCTCCATAATGAATCTTTAACGCAATCTCGGCAAATTTATCACCCACATCTTCGAAATTCTTATCAATATATTGATGTAACATTTTCAGCGTGACAGCCTGAGACATTTCTTTTTTCTGAGATTTGTTTTCAGTCTGTATATCTTTACCCATAATTGTAACCGAAGAAGGAACTATTTCTATGCTGTTACTGTTACAAACCGGACAGGAAATCAACTTTTGCGAATTCTGCAAAATTAATGTTTCTCGGTCTTTGAACCAGCCTTCAAATGAATGTCCTTTTTCACATTTCAAATCATAAATAATCAAGACAAGAAATCCTTTTTCTAATGAATTTTAAGTAATTATAACATGCTATTAAATAAAATACAATTACATATAAAATAATTCACAAAATTCCAAATCACGGGTATGCCCCCCAGGGCAAGCCATGGACCCTAATTCCACCCCAAGGGATGGGGTATTATACCCATGCTTAGGCAGGATAATTCGACCTACAAGCTTCAGCACACGCTGTTTCTGAAGCTTGGGTCTCATTACCCTCCGCTTATGGCGGGATTGTTCGACTTGCAAATTTCAATACACCTACAGTGACCCCATGGTGCCCTTTAGGGTATTTAGGTTATTCGTTTTTGAAAT
>JAFGLS010000092.1 GCA_016927935.1 Syntrophaceae bacterium | reverse complement strand
TAACACAAAAGAAGGCAAGATACTGCCAGAAGCCAGTGGACAAATCTCTCATATCCTGAAGTAACTTTAACCAGTTCTTTTTTCATACTTCACCTCCCTGACTATTGTCTTCTTTTGTCATGTGTTCCGGGTGAGGTCTATGGGGACCATGTATGAAGTAATGTAGTAACGAACTGCCAACCACACCGCCGGCAGCAATTAAACTCAATGGTTTAAGCCAGCTCTTCCAGATAGTAACGGACAGCGGAATCTTGGGATCTTTATGGATCCCTTCGTAAGTATCAGCTTTTTCTTTCAATACGTACATCATGTGCGTACCACCAACAAATTTGTCTCCGTAAACATTTGCATTTCCACCCAGATGCTGAACCCGACCCTGGGCAATTTTCATTGCTTCATCCTTGTCCAACCATTTGAGCGCGCCGGTAGGACAAGCCTTGACGCAGGCCGGAGTCATATTATTGGTTATTCTGGTTTCACACATATCACATTTGTAAACTTTTTCCGTCTCTTTATCGTAACGGGGCACTTCGAACGGACAGGCCGATACACATTCTTTGCAGCCGATGCATTTTTCTCTGTCCATCCCCACTGTTCCGAATTCCTTATTGTAATACAGAGCACCACTGGGGCAGACCGTCACGCAAGCTGCGTTGGTACAATGCATGCACGCTTCCTTGCGGAAAAGCCACCGGACATCACCTTCAGGAGCTGCATAATCCTGAAAATGTATAATCATGTAAGTATTGGACTGCAAAGAAGGTGGATTTTGAAAGGTTCCTGTCTGTTGAGTTTGTTCCGCTTTAAGAGAGTTCCACTGCTTGCAGGCCAGCTGGCAGCCACGGCACGCCGTACATTTTGAAGCATCGTATAACTTAATCTTCTCTGACATATTACTTCACCCCCTTCTTTACAACATTAGCCATGAAGGCTTTGGTTTCCGGTATCATCGTATTGGCATCACCAATGGTGGGCGTTAAAAGATTCGCCGCATCACCGGTGGTAAATATCTCTGCTTTCTTATCGCCGGGATTATAGGCACGATCTTTGGTTGTAATCCAACCAAAGTGCCAGGGTATGCCTATCTCGTGGATTTCATTTCCACCAATATTAAAAGGCTTGAAGCGAGGTGTGACTATCGCTGTGCATTCCACTTTGCCTCGGGCGGAACTAACAACACATTTATCGCCGGTTGCAATACCTCTTTGTTTTGCCAGCTCCTCACTCATTTCCACAAACATGCCCGGCTGCATTTCTGACAGCCACGGACACCAACGTGTCAAAACACCCGTCTGCCAGTGTTCGCTGACACGATAAGTAGAACAAATAAACGGGAATCTAGGATCGCATGTTCCGACACCGGAATACACATCCATATCGGAACCGACACCTTTTTTATCAAATCTTCTAATGATCGGATTATTCTTCTGCGGCGACAATAGATTTTTTTCTACCGGGCACTCAAGCGGTTCATAATGTTCAGGGAACGGACCATCCGCCAGACCGGGACCGTATATATGTGCGATACCGTCCGGTTTCATGATAAATGGCGGCCTACCTGAACCAGGTTTTCCAACACCATCCGGAACATCGCCTTTCCACTTTTGTTCTGTATCATCCCATTTAATAACAGCACGAGTTGGATCCCATGGTTTGCCTGACAAATCAACAGAAGCACCATTATAAATGATACGACGGTTAACCGGCCAAGACCAGCACCATTCAGGATAAATACCCAAACCTGTGGCATCTGCCTGACCACGACGCATGGCCAGATTACCCTTATCGTTCACCGATGCGCAATAGAGCCAGTTGCCTGATACCGTTGAACCATCATCCTGCAGCCAGGCAAAACTCGGAACAAAATCGCCTTCTTTGAATGTCTTGAATTCACCTTTCTTGGTCGGATTTTCCAACGTCTTATTTTTCAGGAAGTAGCCGTTGATCTCTTTGGCAACTGTCCTAGAATCATAATGGAAACGCTTTCCGATAATTTTCCCGTAATTCCAGGTAAGTTTTGTAATTGCCTGGCTCAAAGGACCACCCTGCTTTTCATAGAGTTCTTTAACCTTAAAGAAAAGCTCACTCATGATATCACCATCCGGTTTGGACTCTCCTACGGGATTTACGGCCTTATATCTCCATTGCATGACTCGACCGCTGTTAGTGATACTTCCTTCCTTTTCAATGGAAGCAGCGCAGGGCAGCATGAAAACTTCTGTCTTAATCTTTGTCGGATCCATTTCCGGACCGCGCCAAAAAGAACCGGTCTCGTTGTCAAACAAATTGACATTGACCATCCAATCAAGTTTGGTTAAGGCTTGACGAACTTTGTTGGAATTTGCACCACTGCATGCTGGATTCATTCCCCAGGCAAAAAAACCGGTAAATTTTTTCTTGTACATTTGATCAAAAAGCATTAACCATGAATAGTTAGCGCCATCGTCTATTTTGGGCAACATTAAGTACGCGTCTTCAATACTCATATTCTGCCCATACATGGCTCGCAGGAAACTAGCCGAGTATTTCGGAAAATTTTTCCACCAGTTCAGAGAATTTTTCTCTTTTGTTTTGGGAGTCCGTTTTTCATTATAATCATGTAACGTCTTGAGCGACGCAGTGGGCATTCCCAAGTAGCCCGGCAAGATGTGGAAAAGCAGTGCGTAATCTGTAGATCCCTGAACGTTGGATTCACCTCTTAAAGCCGCAACACCGCCGCCGGCGATGCCCATATTGCCCAGTAAGAGCTGAATCATTGCCATCGTTCGGATATTCTGCACGCCAACAGTATGCTGCGTCCAACCCATCGCGTACAGCTCAACGCCTGCCTTGTTGGGTTTACCTGTTGAAGCGTATAGTTTATAAACTTCAACAAGCTTATTTTGGGGTGTTCCGGTAATCTTGGAAACAACATCCGGTGTGTAACGTGAATAATGTTTTTTAAGAAGCTGGAAAACGCAGTTAGGATCCTGAAGTGTTTTGTCTTTCTTGATTATGCCTTCGGGGTCTGTCTGATAAGACCATGTATCCTTTTCATACTTCCCCTCTTTTAAACCGGAAAAGACACCGCTGTTCTCCCCGGGCAGTTTCAAATCAGGATTAACTAGAAAAGAAGCGTTGGTGTAATTTTTAACATACTCTTCAAAATAAAGCTTGTTATCCAGAATATATTTAATCATACCACCCAGAAAAGCGATATCCGTTCCCGAACGAATAGGGGCATAAAGATTCGCCTTTGCAGAAGATTGAGTGAAGCGTGGATCAACGCAAATAATTTTTGCTCCGCGTTTATCAACAGCATCCTGAATCCATTTCCATGAAACGGGATGGTTGGAAGCTGGATTGCTCCCCATAATCAAGAAAACATCACTATTCTTAAAATCAACCCAGTGATTGGTCATTGCGCCGCGTCCGAACGACTCTGCCAGAGCCGCAACAGTTGGGCTGTGTCAGATACGGGCCTGATGTTCAATATAGACCAGACCCAATCCCCTTAGAAATTTTTGGTACGTATAGCATTCTTCATTGTCCATTGCCGCGCTGCCGACGGAAGCGATGCCTTCTGTGCGATTGACAACTTCGCCTTTGTCATTCACTTTTTTGAAACTGGCATCGCGGCTTTTCTTGATGTTCTTGGCAATCTTCTCCAAAGCCCATTCCCATTCCACTTCTTTCCATTCTTTGGCGAATGGCGCTCTGTAAAGAGGTTTTCCCAAGCGGTTTTCATTGACGGCCATCTGGTAGATTGAACCGCCTTTACTGCACAACGCGCCACGGTTGATGGGGCTATCAGGATCACCTTCGGTGTTGATAACCTTGCCGTCCCGCACGGACACAATGATGCTACACCCAACGGAACAATACGGACAAACGGTGGTGGTTTCTTTTGCGTGTTTAATTTTCAGCTCTTTGGCGTGCGCGCGTATTGGTTTCAGATTTATGCCCAATCCGCTGACTGCCACTACCGCGCCAGAAATCTTCAAGAAACCTCTTCGGCTGACGTTCATGAATTTTTCTCCTTTCCTCAGATTTTTTTGATATTATTTTTGCTTCTTTAATTTCTGAATACAGTTATTCGTTTATTTCACACCTTTTAATTAAAAAGTTTTTGAACAACCGGGAATTGAAAAATCACAATATTTTCACTTAAGATAACACTTCAAATGTGTGTTCTTTATACATTAGGGAAAGTTTGTTGTCAACGGCAAATAATGAATAAATTCAAGCTCTTATGTCATTTTTGACATAGTAAAAAAAGGTAATCAAATTAAGCTTATAACAAAATCGCTGGAAATAATTTGAGCGAAAATGACTTTTAGTCAACAGGCGAAATGACTTTGAGTCAGTTTACAAAAGTCATAAGATAGGATAAAATGCATACACTTCATGGAGAAAAGGAATTTAACCGGAAAAAGGATACATAAGCCGGCTTTTAAAAAGCCAAGTACTAAACCAAAAACTGAAACAAAAGGAAAACAGGGGCAAGAGTCTGTTAAGTTAATTATTTTATAATAAAATAGTAGTATTTCTATCTTTATCTTATAATACTCTTTGAAAAAAAGGAGAAAAGTTATGTCTAATTTAATTCGTTTCGGCGTTTCACTGGAAAATGATCTTTTGAATAAATTCGACCGGCATATAAAAAAGCATAAATACACAAACCGTTCCGAAGCTATTCGTGATTTAATCAGATCGGAACTGATTAAAGAAGAATGGACAGAAAACAAGGAAGTCACCGGAGCGATAACGATAATTTATGATCATCACACACGGGAGCTGGTCAACAAAGTTCTGGATATCCAGCATGACCATCACACCTGTATTTTATCTACGCAGCATATTCATCTCGATCATCATAATTGCTTTGAGATAATTGTAACAAAAGGTAAAGCAACGGAAATCGAAAAACTTTACTTAAAGCTCAAATCACTCAAAGGCATTAAACATGCGGGTTTTTTAATGGCCACACAGGGGAAGGACTTGTCCTGAAAGGATTATGCACTCAACGTTTCTGGATCGACAGAGGCAGTTCCAAATTGTTTTCTTCCAGAAGTTTTTTGCCGGTAAGTATTTCCGAAACAGGACCGTCGGCGACCACTGTTCCTTCTTTAATCATGATGCAGCGGTGACAGACATCCATTATTAAATCGAGATCGTGTGAGGCAATTATTTTTGAGTGCTCAAAAGTTTTAAGCAGATTAATGAGCAAACGTCTTGACCGGGGATCAAGATTGGCTGCCGGCTCATCCATTGCCAGGATATCCGGTTCCATAGCCATAACTGCCGCTATAGCCACAGCGCTTTTTTCGCCGTTGGAAAGATGATGCGGCGGTTTATTCTTTAGTTCCAGCCCCCCCACCATATTAAGAGCATATTCCACTCTTTCCCGCACAGCTTTCTCATCCATTCCCAGATTGAGAGGACCGAAAGCCACTTCCTCATAAACAGTCGGCATAAAAAGCTGATCATCGGGATTTTGAAAAACAATGCCGACTTTTCTGCGGATTTCCTGCCGCGTTTGTCGTGTCAGATAAAGGTCACCGATATTTACAGTTCCTGACGTTGGCATGAGATAGCCATTCATGTGCAGCAGAAGGGTTGATTTGCCTGCCCCATTGGCGCCGATGATGCCCACCGATTCTCCATGGGTGATACGGAAAGAAATATCGCGCAGAGCTTGAGTTCCGTCCGGATAACAGAAGGAAACATTTTTAAACTCGATAATATGATGGCTCATGAAAATACTCCCTGAAAGAATCTGCCCAGTATTTCAGTTGCCGGATAAAACCGGAAGACATAGAGAAAAGCCAAAACGGAAGCTATAAAAGCCAAATCACCTGTCTTAATGTGAAAACGTTTGATTGTGGGCATATCGCCTTTAAATCCACGACAAAGCATGGCGAAGTATATCCTCTCTGCTTTTTCTACAGTTCGTATAAAAAGAATTCCGACTATACGTACAAATATTTTCATACCTTTGCCTCGTTCTCCGTAAGAACGCATATTTCTGGCGCGAACTATGCGCATGGTTTCTTCCATGAGGACAAAAATGTAACGGTAAAGAAAGAAAAGTTGTGAAACAAAAAGAGAAGGCAAACTCAACTGCCTTAGACCGTGACAAACTCCGGGAAAAGATGTTGTGGCGATAAGCAGAAGCGCCGTGCTGACAGTCAGCGTAAACTTGATTAATATTGAAAAGAAGGAAAGCCATCCTGCCGAAATTGTCAGTCCCTGAAAAACAGCGACCTGTCCCGAATCCAGCAGAGGATTGAAAATTCCGATAAAAACAGCAAAAGGTGAAACCAGAATGACTTTCTTGAAGATAAACATAAAAGGAATTTCGCCGATGGTCATCAGCAGCATCGGATAAAGAAAAAAAGGCAACAGGGCGGCTATTTCATACTTGGAAAAAGAAATGACGGTAAAGAGAAAGAGAAGTGTGGTAATCAATTTTGCTCTTGGATCCAGCCGATGAACAAAGGTATCTTTATAGGACAACTGATCAATGAATCCGATATTGTAGTATTGTTCATCAAAATTCATTTTTAAATCCGACGCAATGAACCTCCGCCCTGCAAGCAGGGCGGTATCAAACGTTAAAAATCTTATTTCAATTCACCCTCACCTAAATCCTCTCCCATCAAGGGAGAGGACTTATGAGGTAACCGCCCAGCAAGCTGGGCGGAATTGTCAAGTTAAAATGCCGCTATAAAATAGCATAAGCCCCCACAACAACTCCAGATGTTTTTGCCAGGGCTTATTTTAATTAATCCTAAAAGTTTATTGCTTCTTAAAAAGCCGGATTCCAAAACCGATAAATAAAATGAACATCAGAACGATTAATCCCCCGACAATACCCGAAACTGAAGTGCCGGCTTCAACACCCGGCCACGCTGGAGCTTTCTCTTCGTTGGATTTTTCATTTGCCGCAGGTTTGAAGTCATAATCAGGGAGAAAAGCGGTTTTTTCCTGAATATCCTTAAGAGCCGGAGCAATGCCCTGCGTAGCCTCAGCCAACTCGCCTTTGCCGGTAACTTTTTCAATGGACCATTCCAGTCCGTCCGGATGAGTTGAGGCAAACCAAGAAAGGGCGCCGCCTGCGATAACAGCCATAATAACAAAGGCTACTAAAATATTTTTTATGGAAATACCGACGTCAAGAGGCCGGGAAACGAAAGTAGATTCCAGGATTTCCGGACGTGCGTTTTTCACATAATTGATAATCCCGGCTGTGATAATTCCTTCCACAAGACCAATGGCAAGGTGTATCGGTTGCATCAGCAGGACAAATGTGCTGAAGGGCAGTTCTGTTTTTCCGGATAAAAGTGTTTCCAGGACAACAGAAAAAGCGCCCAGTTGCAGAGCAATAATTACACTGACAATTACGGCGATGGATATCCGCTTGGCACTTGTTCCATCTCCCACGATAGGTTTGTAAATCATAGGATACGCAAGAAAACAGGGGTAGATGCCCAGATTCCAGATATTGCAGCCTAGGGCGAGCAATCCTCCATCGGCAAAGAACAGCGCCTGTACTGTCAATATCGAAGCCATTGCGAGAAAAGCAGCATATGGTCCTAACATAATGGTCAGGATCATACTTCCTCCGATGTGCCCGCTCGAACCGGTGACAGGAATGGTAAAGTTGATCATCTGTGCCGCAAAAATAAACGCACCCATAACTCCCATCAGGGGAATTGTTTTGTTATCAATATTTTCTTTGAGTTTTTTTGATGAATATCCGATTGCCGCCACTGAACCGGCCCACATCGTTGCTCCCACCGC
>JAFGLS010000091.1 GCA_016927935.1 Syntrophaceae bacterium | reverse complement strand
TTTTTATTCTGGCACGCCCGGTAGGATTCGAACCTACGACCAACAGATTCGAAGTCTGCGACTCTATCCAGCTGAGCTACGGGCGCTTATTATTCGACCATTATATAATGGGGTGAGTGAAGGGACTTGAACCCTCAACCTCCGGGGCCACAACCCGGCACTCTGACCAATTGAGCTACACCCACCATTTTCGCCCTGGTGCGCCTGGAGGGATTCGAACTCTCGGCCCACGGATTAGAAGTCCGTTGCTCTATCCTACTGAGCTACAGGCGCATTTTTAAACCCGTACCCTGTTTGAAAAACCTCCCTTTTAGGGGCTGTTCAAAAATGTTCAGATGCAAGGCGCGCAATAAACTGAATCGCGAGGCGTATATTGACATACGCTGAGCGGTTCGGCTTGAAGCGCAACACCGCAGATGAGCATTTTTCAGCAACCCCCGTGCCTAAAAAGATTGAGTCTCATATCCCCTCTTCCTTTTTTTGTCAATATTAAATACCGCCGGTAATACTTTTCTTTATATCTGTCCACCCGGGAAATTATCTGCTATTTTACATAACCGGCTATGCCGTCAAAGGTGTATATTTTTTTGTCAATTTTTCCTTTCTGAATGTCCGTTGAATAGAAATAATGACCTGTTTGGGGATTATACCAGCGATAAAGTTCTCTCGTATTAGTTAACTTTGATGTCGCGATATTGCCAATAGAACCTTCAAATATATATCCGCTTAAGTCTTTCTTCCCTCCCGCGAAATCATAATGGTAAAAATGACTTCTTTTGTGTGGATTATACCAGCGATAAAAACTTGCCGTTCCCGGAGTGTCCGGCTTAAACAGCCGAAAAGCTATCCCCTCTTTCACATAATTATTCTGAACCAATCTTTGTGTTTCCGATTGCGGATCGGCGGTAAAGAGATAATCGTTCCCGTTGTAATATCTGTAAATATCCACGACATGGGAGATAGTTTCAGGTAGAACTTCGGCAAAAACCTTAACAACCGCTTCGTCCGCGTTGGTGGTAAACACAATTTCATCTTCGTAAAAACCGGGTAACATTTGTTCCGCATTTAAAGAAACAGTCAAATAATTTGTTTGCCTTGTAGTAACTCCGGAATCAGGAAATATTCTTAAACTTTTTTCAGGGAAAAAAGTTGTGCCTATTCCCAGTATTTTCATACCTTCCATTACAATATTGTTATTCCTGCTCAGTATCGTTAGAATATGCGGACTATAGGCAAGTTTATCCGCAATCAGCACTTCTCTTTTATTTTCTTCGATATCTTTAAAAAGTTCCCTATCATCAATCAGTTGTTTATCAAGCGATACAGCCAGATTTCCTTTTTTCTGATAATTTAATAAATATAGAATTATTCCTGTACCAGTGAACTTAATTTTTATAATGTTTTCATCCTGCGCGCTCGACGGATAGCCATTGTTTTCCAGCCACGTACCCGTTAATTCAACCGTTTCTTTCAAATGATCGGGAACGACATAAATTCCGCTGCCCCTTGTTCCTTCATTAATGAGCGAGATGTATCTTCCCTGCAAAGAAATATCAGGCATATCTTCCTTTTCATGTTTCCGCAAAGCAACCGACCATATAAGGGGTTCCAAGCCGCTGTTGGTTAACAATATTTTTTTGGAAACAGTTTTTTGGGGCAGGATACTTCCAATATCAAGTCTTGACAGATTCAAATTAATCAGAGGATTTTCCTGTGTGTAAGCTATTATAAAAGTGACAAAGATTACTTTCTCGCCCTGCGAAGAGTTGATTTTAATTTCCTCCTTATAGGTACCGGCTAACAATTTTTTTGTGCAGAGAATTTTTTCTCCTCCGGACTCGAGCATCATTTCTATATTGTTAAATGAACCTTTCCTGTCTTTTTCACTGAAAAAAGATTCATCCCTCAATAAACGAACGTCCACTTGTAAAGACACTGATGTCCTTTCCAATGAACCATACAATTTTTGTTTCTTCAGTTTTTTCCAGCCAGACGGTCCTTCCGTTGACCAGGTAACAACAGCTTTTCCTGTACTCTTTAAGGTAAATATCCCCTCGCCTGATTTTTCAAAGGTAATTACGCCTAATTTAATTTCCTCAGGAGTTATAGTAAACTTAGCCTTTGATTTTGTTAGATTTGTTTTCGCAAGTTTTCGAAGTTTTTGTTTATTTTGCTCATCATTCAATCCTTTCTGGGCAAGGGATATGGATGAACAAAAAACAAGTGCCATAATAATGATAAAAAAAACCTTTGTCCTGGACATAAATACCTCTTTAATAATTAACAGTAAAAAAATAACTCAAAGCTTAAAATTAAGCAACTTTTTTCAATTTTTGTTTTCCTGTTTTTTAACAAAAGGATATCGTGATGTCAAAATACTTGACACGACCCGCAAACAAGATGTAGCTTGCTGCAAATTTATATTTTACCTCGTTGGAAGAACTAAAACTTTTTAACGGAACAAGAACCAATTTGCAGAACTTTTGCTTCTACTTTTCACCATACAATTATGGATTACAACGTCTTAAAATATTGGATAGCATTAAAATCTATCGAAGGCATTGGCAATGTTACTTTTCCGGCATTAGTTGATAAATTTGGTTCCCTGCCGGCTGTCTTTTCAGCGTCACCTTCCGATTTAAAAAAAATTCAGGGAATTTCCGGCAAAACAGCCTTGGCAATCACTAACTTCAAAGGCTGGAATAAAGTCAAAGAAGAACTTGAGCTTCTTAAGAAAAAGGATGTAAATATAATTACTTATCAGGATGAGCTTTATCCACGACAGCTATTGAATGTTTATGACCGCCCTCCTTATATATATGTAAGGGGAACACTAAGTAAAGACGATATAAACATAGCAATTGTCGGTTCCCGAACGGCCAGCACTTACGGCAAATACACAACTGAAAAAATCAGCCGAGAACTCGCTTTAAAAGGTGTAACCGTAGTTAGCGGCATGGCCAGGGGAATTGATTCAGCGGCCCATCGTGGAGCCATAACCGCGCGCGGAAGGACCATAGCCATCATGGGAAGCGGGCTTGATGTTATTTATCCGCCGGAGAATAAAAAATTATTTGAAGATATTATACAAAATGGTGCCGTTATCTCCGAATATCCTATGGGAGTGCCACCGCGTTCAACGAATTTTCCGGCGCGCAACCGAATTATCAGCGGCATATCCTATGGGGTCGTCATAGTGGAGGCTGGAGAAAAAAGCGGTTCTCTGATTACAGCAAGACTCGCGCTGGAACAGGGCCGTGAAGTTTTTGCCGTGCCCGGAAGCATTGATTCCGCCGGCTCGCGAGGGACAAACAACCTGATTAAACAGGGTGCGAAATTGGTGGAGAATACCGACGACATTCTGGAAGAGATTCTGCCGCAGATAGAACAGACAACGGCATCGAAACCGCCCTCTCATTTAATTTCCGAAGAAACAGTGAACACGCAAGCCGCAGGGCTCAACAAAGTTGATAAAAAAATATTTGACTGTATCTCCCCTGGAAAAATTCATATTGACGATTTGATTTCTGCCACAGGCTTGTCGTCCGCCGAAATCCTGAGCTCTTTGACGAAAATGGAATTAAAAGGAATTATTCAGCAGCATCCGGGAAAATTTTTCTCCCTTAAAAAATAAATAAAAAATTTCTTTACAAAATGTCGTCTTGCATTTATAGGGGGCGACTAAAATAAATTGCATTAAAAATTTAAAAGGTGTTTATGGCAAATTCTCTGGTTATCGTGGAATCTCCCACAAAAGTAAAAACAATCAAGAAATTTCTCGGAGCCGGCTTCAACGCGGTGGCTTCGATGGGACATATTAAGGATCTGCCGAAGAGCACATTGGGCATCGATCTGGATAAGAATTTCGAACCGACTTACAACGTAATTGAAACAAAAAAGAAGACAATTGAGGCGCTGAAGAAAGCGGCAAAAAGCGCCGACAATATTTACCTCGCTCCCGATCCCGATCGCGAAGGCGAGGCCATTGCCTGGCACATATCAGAAGTCATCAACGCGAAAGATAAAAACATCTACCGCGTTCTTTTTAATGACCTGACTAAAAACACCGTGACGCAGGCCATCAAAAATCCGCAACAACTGGATTTCAACAAATATGAGGCTCAGCAGACAAGACGAATCCTTGACCGTCTGGTTGGTTACCAAATCAGCCCTGTTTTATGGGACAAGGTCAAGAGAGGACTGAGTGCGGGACGTGTGCAGTCAGTGGCTGTGCGCATGATTTGCGACAGGGATGAAGAAATAAACAAGTTTGTGCCCGAAGAATACTGGAATCTGATTGCGCAGTTTGAGGGAAGCAATCCACCTCCTTTTGAAGCGAAGCTCATTAAGGTGGACAATAAAAAAGCCAGGGTGACAACCGGCGAAGAGGCGCAAAAACTTGCGGCTAAAATCAAGGCTGCAGATTTCTTCGTGGAAAAACTGGAGAAAAAAGAAGTCAAACGAACCCCGCCTCCGCCATTTACCACCAGCAAATTGCAGCAGGAAGCGTCCCGCTGGCTTAAATTCACGGCAAAGAAAACCATGAGCGTCGCCCAAAAGCTCTATGAGGGTATCGAATTAGGGGAGGAAGGCTCCGTTGGTTTGATTACCTATATGAGAACCGATTCTTACCGGATATCGGAAGAGGCGCTGAATGACGTGCGGAATTACATCAAAGAAAATTACGCCTCCGATTATCTGCCTGCCAAACCTAATTTTTACAAGAACACTCAAAAGGCGCAAGATGCCCACGAAGCAATTCGCCCTTCAAAGATAACTTACAAACCGCAGGGCATAAAAAATTTTCTGTCCGCCGATCAATTCAAACTCTACCAGCTCATCTGGAACCGTTTCGTCGCCAGCCAGATGAATCCGGCTGTTTTTGACCAGACTATCATTGACATTGCCGGCGCTGATTGCATCTTCCGTGCTCAGGGGCAGGTGCTGAGATTTCCAGGCTTCACCATTGTCTATACAGAAGCCAAAGAAGATAAGGAAGAAAACGGCAACGGCAAAGATAAGCTTATTCCGGAACTAAGCGAGAAGGAAAAGGTAAATCTTCTCCAACTGAACACAGAACAGAAATTCACACAGCCGCCCCCGCGTTTTTCGGAAGCTTCGCTGGTGCGCGAACTGGAAGAAAAAGGAATCGGCCGCCCCAGCACCTACGCGACAATCCTTTCCACTATCCAGGAACGCAAGTACGTCAGCCTGGAAAAAGGGAAATTTCACCCTTCCGAACTGGGCATCACGGTTACCCAACTTCTTGTAAAAACCTTACCTACAATTCTGGATATAGATTTCACCGCAGATATGGAAAATAAACTTGATGCCATCGAAAACGGCGAACGCAAAAGACTGGATACATTGAAGGATTTCTATGCTCCTTTTGCCGAAGAACTGGATAAACTAAAAAAAACTCCCGATATCAAAAAGCCGATTCCGACCGATCTCATTTGCGAGAAATGCGGCTCTCCCATGGTGAAAAAATTGGGAAAGAACGGATGGTTTTTATGCTGCTCCAATTACCCTGAATGTAAGAACACCATGAATTTAACTCACGACGAAAACGGAAAGGTCAAGAACGTGGAAACAATAACAACGGAAATAAAATGCAACAAATGCGGTAAAAACATGATTGTTAAAGAGGGACGTTTCGGAAAATTCCTGGCTTGCTCAGGTTATCCTGAATGCAAAAACACCATGAACATGGCCAAAGACGAAAACGGAGAAATCGTCGCTCAGGATACGCCAGTGACAAAAGAAATCTGTGAATTGTGCGGCAAACCCATGACCGTCAAACGCGGACGCTACGGCCAGTTCCTCGGTTGCACCGGCTATCCCGAATGTAAGAACATCAAAAAGATGGATAAGGACGGCAGGATCACTGTTCAGGAAAAACAGGCAACTGATAAAGTTTGCGAATTGTGTGGAAAACCCATGGTGCTCAAGCGCGGACGCTACGGTCAGTTTCTCGGATGCACCGGTTATCCCGAGTGCAAGAACATCAAGAAAATAACCAAAGAAAAACCAGAATAATCACAGGTATGATACCAAAAACAAAACACAAACTCACCTTGCAACGCGCTAATAGTATCATACCTTCCGCTATGCGGGATAGTTCTGGCAACCATCCTCAGCACACTTTTTTATAGTCCCACTTAGCTCCGCACGTGGGATAATTCAACTTACAGATATTACTATGCTACGCTTGTAATATCTGAGTTTCATTAGAATTGGAGTTTCACTTATTATGACCGAACAGGTAACCATCATCGGCGGCGGGCTTGCCGGCTGTGAAGCGGCATGGCAAATCCTGCGACGTGGCCATGCTGTTCACCTGTATGAAATGAAGCCACAGAAGTTTTCCCCCGCCCACAAAACAGAATATCTGGCGGAGCTGGTGTGCAGTAATTCCCTTAAGTCCAACTCTCTTGAAAATGCATCCGGCCTGCTTAAAGAAGAGATGCGCCGCCTTAATTCCTTGATAATTGCGGCGGCGGATAAAACTGCCGTCGCCGCAGGTTCCGCGCTGGCGGTTGACCGTATTGAATTTGCCAAAAAAGTTGAAGAACAACTCAGTCAACAAAAAAAATTTACTTTAAGCAGATGGGAAGTTACGGAAATGCCCAAAGATAAATTAACCATAATCGCCACAGGACCGCTGACTTCCGATACGATGGCACAGGAAATTTCCCGAATACTGGACAGTTCCTGTTGTGAGACTCAAATTTCAAAAACGAATAACCTGAAAGGTCACTATAGGTGTATTGAAATTTGTAAGTCGAATCCCGATTACATCGGGACCCCAAGCGGAGGATACCATGGTAGCCGTGACTTGTATTTTTACGACGCCATAGCTCCCATAATTGAAGCAGACTCAATTGATATGAACAAGGTTTTCTGGGCGTCACGGTATGACAAAGGAACGCCTGATTATCTGAATTGTCCACTGAGCAGGGAAGAATATGAACACTTCCGCAGGGAATTGCTCGCCGGGGAAAAAGTTACTGTCAAACCATTTGAAGAAACATGTTATTTTGAAAGCTGTCTCCCTATAGAGGTATTGGCTGCGCGCGGAGAGAAGAGTCTTGCTTTCGGGCCGATGAAGCCGGTTGGTCTTGTTCATCCGAAAACAGGTTCAGTTCCTTACGCCGTGGTTCAACTGCGCAAGGAAAACGCCGCCGCCACGCTTTTCAATATTGTCGGATTTCAGACAAAATTGACCTGGCCGGAGCAACGACGCGTTTTTCGTCTTATTCCCGGCCTGGAAAATGCCCAATTTGCCCGCTATGGCAGTATTCACCGGAATACTTACATCAATTCCCCTGCCCTTCTCTTTCCTTCTTTGCAGCTTAAGACCAGCGAAAATATTTTTTTTGCCGGTCAGCTCACCGGTGTTGAAGGATACGCCGAATCAGCGGCAATGGGGCTTTTAGCCGGATTAAACACCGCCTTCATCATAGAGGAATCTAAATTACAACCGCCACCGGTCCAAACCGCAATCGGCGCTTTATTGAACTACATAACTTCCTTTCAACATGCTGATAAATTTCAGCCAATGAATATCAATTTCGGTCTTCTGGAAACATTCCCCGGGAAAAAAATTAAAAAGAAAGAAAGACATTCTCTTCTTGTAAACCGATCTCTACAGTCTTTAAATGACTGGATTACCAGCCAAAATCTTGGTTAAACTTTAAGTATATATTCTATTGACACACTAAAATACTTCTCTTATACTTCGCCCGCTAAAAAACGGGAATTTCCAAATAAGAAAATTAAAGAAAATGCATAAGATGAGGAGAATTTAATGGCAAAACAAAAATTGGAAAGTTCACTTGTACTTATAAAACCTGATGCGATGAAAAATTCACTGACAGGATATATACTTTCGCAGTTTTCTCAATTTCATACAGGGTTGCGCTTTGCGGCGTTGAAAGTTGTTGCCGTAAATCAGTCATTGGCTGAAGAACACTACGCGGAACACAAAGGCAAATTTTTCTATCCTGCGCTTCTGCAATATATCCGGGGTTTTTTACATTATCCCGACACTCCCCAGAAACGCAGAGTCATTGCCATTGTATATCAGGGAATCAATGCCATACAAACTATTCGAGATATCTGCGGAGCGACAAACCCCCACGAAGCACGATTGCAAAAACCCGGCTGCATTCGCGCTCTGGGAACTGTAATTCCGCTGCATGACGATAAAGGAACATTTATTGGAAACAGATCAGATAACCTTATTCATGCTTCTGCAAATCCTCAAGACGCGGAACGTGAAATCAAACTCTGGTTCCTTCCCACTGATATACCGCCAATAATGCGCGATATCCCCACGGTGACAAGTAAATATTGCTATTATTATAAAAACAACTCTATAAGTGCACAATATCTTCGGAGAAGCTTTTGCTTCATTAGTCCCGGTGATATAGTTTGGAGATCCGACATGAAAGTTATAAATCAGCTGACAAATGGCAAAAAGCCGAGTTACTCGATAAATGCTGTAATTGCCAAATATTTGATTAATAGAGAAATAGAGAAAGATTAGCTCTTCTTCCCTTCATTTAAATGCTAAGCTATTTGTATTTGGAATTAAGGCCTGATAATTAATCACTGATTCGTTTATATGTCTTCCATCCTTCCGACAAACCCAGCCCCCTGTATTTTTCACGTGTTTGCTCATCAGGATACTTAAAATAATACTGATAACTTCCTTTTTTGATTTTGCGAATGTCCACTTTTGATATATCCTTTTTTGTCCATTTTCCCTCATCGGTAATGGGACGATGCTGATTATCATAAGACACAAGTTGTCCATTTTCTACTTTATACTTACCTTTAAGTTCCTCTGCGGCCGCATTGTTCTGGAAATTTGTAGATTCATACCTACCGTCAGCGTTATAACGCACCCTTTGTTTTATGATAATCAGCCGACCTCCATATTTCAAATCAAAATTAACCTCATACAGTCCCGGATTAATTGAATCCAGTTCAGGTTCATTTTTTCCGCAGGAAACAAAAATCAATGCCGTCACAAAAATTAATAACAAAAACGATATTTTTCTCATATACATTTAGCCCCTTATCAGTGAAATCAGCATCTTTTTATATTACATTTTGTCCTATCAACATCCTTGAAATTCGGCATTTGACTGACTGTAAAAAAACAAACAAACTTATATTTGTCAAGGTCTAATTTTATATGAAAATTTATGAACAACCCCGCCGCAAGCAGCGGGTATCCAATGGAACTACGCTCTAAGGGGCGGGGCATTAGACCCACATTTATCCCTCTCGGCCTATAGTGACCCCATGGTGCCTTTCAGGGTATTTAGGTTATTCGCCTCGGGGATATCCCTATCCGCTCTCGCGGAAATGACAATTCAACTTCCGCCTCGATCTTCGCTT
>JAFGLS010000090.1 GCA_016927935.1 Syntrophaceae bacterium | reverse complement strand
TATACGGATAGCTTCGCTGAAGTCTTGAATGGCTTTTTGATATTGCCCTGATTCAAGGTAAACACTACCTCTGTTGTAGTAGGCATTATGATATTCAGGGTGTAATAGTATTGCTTGATTAAAATGATCGATGGCTTCTTTATTTTTACCTTCAGCAAAAAGTGCAACACCTAAACAGTCATGCACAATATAAACATCCTTTCTTATATGCAAAGCATGATTAAGCAGTTCAATGCTGTTTTTCCAGTAACCACATTGCTTCCAAGTCAAAAAAGAAAAGATTATCAACAAGGCTACTGTTGTAGGGAATAAAATTTTTCTACGCATGTTTTCTTTTTTGAAAAGCATTGGCACACCCCATGCGAGCATAATGGAAATGCCAATGGAGGGGATGTAAATATAACGATCAGCCATTGCTTGGGAACTAAACTGAATTATTCCGATGACAGGAGCAATGGATATTGTGTACCACATCCATCCCGTAAAGAGATAGGGTAAACGTTTTATCATTATAATCACTAAAATGCTGATGATTATAATTATCAGAGCATATCCTAAGATTTGCCCCAGAGGATATCTATTCAAAAAAGGATAGAAAAAAGTCATATCATGAGGCAGAAAAAGTTTTTTTATATAACATACAAAAGAGATAAGAGCATTTAAGATACGTAAATTCAAAGGGGTAATGGGATAATCTATGGAAAGCCCTTTCTGCGCGTTAAGCGTTATAATCGAAAAAATGGCTGAAAGAATAAAGAAAAATATTTTTTCCTGTAATTGCCATAAAATCAGATTGCCCTTATGTAATTGAAAACGTTTTAGCGGCCAGTAATCCAGAAAAATCATGATAACAGGTAGAGTGACGAGCATTGACTTGCTCATAAGTCCTAAGATAAAGCAAAGAAGAACAAGTAAATACCTTTTTATAACAGGTTTTTCCGTGTAATAAACATAAAGATATAAAGTCAGCATCCAGAAAAAAGCACTCAGAACGTCTTTGCGTTCAGTAACCCATGCTACCGATTCCACATGCAAAGGGTGGAGTGCAAAGAAAGCAGCAACAAAAGCACTTTTCCAGATAGTTTGTGTCATACGGTGGAAAAGGCAGAACAATAGTAAAGTGCTCAGGACATGCAGAATAAGGTTGGTCAGATGAAATCCACCGGCATCAAGGCCGTAGATTTGATAATCAAACATTAAAAAAAGCCACGTTAGAGGATGCCAAAATGCAGCATGTTGAATGCTAAATGCCCAGCGAAGTCCTTCCAGTGAGATTCCTGAATGTATGTGATAATTTTCTATGATGTATACCGGATCGTCAATATTGACGAACTCAAATTCATTGACCTGCCAATAAGCGGCAAGAGTAACGATTATTAAGGCGATATAAACGGTTAGGATTTTTCTTTTCGAGCCGAAACTAATTTTCTCTTTCATGGTGATTTAAACATTTTTCGTTTGATCAATGTAAAAATTTTTTAGTTTATAATTAGCAATAATCACGAATCAACGACAAATTCCGTTTCTTTCGACTATTGCCAATATCTTACAAGTGCCAAATTCACATGCTTTTCGTGCGTCCTGACAGCCGAGTTCATTATTACCCAGATTCAAATATATAGCAGCCCTATTATTGTAAGCGACAGCATAATCGGGTCTCCAACGTATTATCTGGCTGTAATCCTCGATGGCTGATTGATACCGGCGCAGTTTGGAATAAACTATTGCTCTGTTATAATATGCAGAAATGTAATCCGGTTTTATACGGATGGCTTCGCTGAAATCCTGAACGGCTTTTTGATATTGCCCTAATTCCATATAAACAGTTCCTCTGTTGTAGTAAGCGTCAGCATAATCGGGCTTTATATAGATTGCATAATTGAAATCCTTAATGGCAATTTCCGTTTGTTTAAGTGAGGAATATGCGGTTCCTCTATTGTTAAAAGCATTTTCATAAGTCGGATTCAAACGGATAGCATGATTATACTGCTGAATAGCCAATTCATACCAGCCAAGTTTGGTGTAAGCGTTTCCCAGCATGTTATAAGGTAATGCCGAATTTGGTTTTATAAGAATAGCTTGTCTATAATTATTAATAGCCTCTTCTTTTCTACCTTCTGCGAGAAGAGCCGTGGCAAGATTGCTATGCGCCAGATGGTTGTTTTTGGTTACCTGCAAAGCATGACTGAATAAAGTGATACTGTTTTTCCAGTAACCGCATTGTTTCCACGTTAAAATTAACATTAATGTAATAAAAATAATAGCTGCCGGTGATAAAATTTTTCTGCGCAGTTTCTGATTTTCAATAATAGACGGAATACCCCAAGCAACTATAATGGCAATGCCGATAGAGGGCAGATAAGTGTGACGATCAGCCATTGCCTGAGCACCCACCTGAACAAGACCTATCATTGGAATAAAAGTTCCCAAATACCAGAGCCAGCCTGTGAATAAAAAGGGGTATTTTTTAGAGAAATAAATAACGGTAATGGTTATGCCGGTCAAAATGAAAAGAAAAGATATTATTTGCTGAGGCATGAAGAAGTCTGGATAGGGGTAAAAAACCGCCAGGTTTATTGGCCAAAAAAATTTTTCTAAATAAGCAATGTAAGAAATAATCGCATTGACAATACGTGTAATAAGAGGAAGTTGCTCATTGGAAATAACCAAGTCGTTTATATTTTGGGATGAAAAAGTTACAATGCTCAGCAAAATTGTTAGAAAAATAAAGGGAAGTTTTTCTAAAATAATTCTGCGAACAACTTTAATATTTGCTTGATGTATTTTTTTGGGCCAGCGTTCGAGTGGCCAGTAATCAATAAGCAGGAGAACAAAAGGAAGTGTAACCATTATTGGTTTGGACATAAGTCCAAATATGAAAAATATCAAAGTGAGAATATAAAGGGGCAAGTTTTGCTTCTTAGTATAAAAAACGTAAATATACAGGGTTGTCATACCGAAGAACATGCTTAAAACATCTTTTCTTTCTGTAGCCCAGGCAACTGATTCAACTCTAAGGGGGTGCAAGGCAAACAAAGCCGCTGCAAAAAAAGAAGGCAAAATATTGTTTGTGGCCTTTTTCAAAAAAAGAAATAAAAATAAAACAGCCCCAATATGTAAAAACAAACTTACAAGATGATGACTTGAAGCATCTGTTCCGAACAGGCTCCAATCGAGCATATGAGAGAGCCAGGTAAGCGGATGCCAATATGTAAAATGTATAGTTGTAAACGCCCATTTGATGCTTTCCTCATTAAGGCCTGATTTAATGTGATTATTCTCCGTGATATATTGGTCGTCATCGCTATTAATGAAATCATTGCCTGCTATCCGGCCAAAGGCGATAAAAGAAACAATGATTAAAAGTATTACTATTAGATAGGTATATTTTCTTTTCATCATAGTTTTAGATTATAGAAATTATTTTGTTCAAAAATAGTCAGTCATGGCTGAGTTGGTTTACTTGCAAAGTCTGTTGTTATTAGCCCAGATAAGCGTTTTGCAATTTCCCAGTTTGCAGGCTTTAAAAGCATTACTGCATCCGGAAATGTTATTTCCCGTATTTAAATAAATATAAGCTTTGTTATTATAAGCGTCGGCAAGAGTTGGCATAATTCGGATAGCTTCATTATAGTTTTTTATTGCAAGCTGAAACTGCCCGATAGAACTATACACGATCCCGAGATTATAGTAAGCCGCAAAATAATCCGGATCTGCATGTGTTGCGTTGCGGAAGTTTATGATAGATTGCTCATATTGGCTAAGGCGGTAATAAATAATTCCCATGTTGTAATAGGCTGCGGCATAATTATTTATGCTGATTGCCTTTTCATAATGATAAATGGCTTTTTGAGTTTCTCCTTTTTCCAGTAATGCAGAGGCAAGGTTATTATGCGCCATGTAATTATTTTTTGTCACCTTAAGGGCATGACTCCAGAGAACTTTGTTGTTTTTCCAATAGGTACATTGTTTCCACGATAAGCATGCTAAAACCGCAAGAAATGCTAGAGCTGCGGGGAGTAAAATCTTTTTACGAGCAAATTCGTTCTTGAATAAAAAGGGTATTCCCCAAGCCAGGATAATACCAATTCCAATGGAGGGGAGATAATGATATCGGTCCGCCATCGCAAAATTACCTATTTGGATAATTCCGATAACTGGCAAAATAGTTATTATATACCAGAACCATCCAACAAAGAAATATGGGAAGCGTTTTGCCATTGCAATAACAGCAGCGCTTATAACAAGAATTAGTAAGGAGGACCCCAGTACATTCCAGAATTGAATTTGATCTAAGAAGGGATAAAAAATAGCCATGTGATGAGGCCAGAAAGTTTTTTCTAGATAAGTAATTAAGGAAACGGGTGTGTTTGCGATTCGCGAACTCAAGGAAAGATGTTCTATTGATGATTCGGAAGGCTTATACTTAGCATATACTGTAATAATGACAAAAATTATTGAAAAAATTAATAGAGGTATTTTCTCCCACAATGACCTGAAAAAAACCTTTTTCAGAGAGATTTCCGTCAGATTATCTTTGGTTTTTTTTGATTGAAGACGTTTTAGTGGCCAATAATCCAGAAGAATCATGATAACAGGCAGAGTTACAACTATGGATTTGCTCATCAGAGCTAGAATAAAAGAAAAAATAACCGGAAAATATCTTATTATAGTCGGTTTTTCCGTGTAATAGACATAGATACACAACGTTATCATCCAGAAGAAGGCGCTTAAGACATCTTTTCTTTCAGAAATCCAAGCAACCGATTCTACATGGAATGGATGAAGTGCGAAAAATGCTGCGACAAACGCACTACGCCAGACAACACCGGTCATGCGATTAAAAAGCCAGAAAAGCAGCAATGCGCTTAAAATATGCAGTATAAGATTAGTCAGATGGTAACTACCGGCATTCAGATCGTTAAGGCAATAATCCAGCATATATGAGAGCCATGTTAAAGGATGCCAAAAATCAAGATAAGTAGTGCTGAATGCCCAGTGAATTCCTTCCGTTGTTATTCCTGATTGAATGATACTGTTTTCTGAAACATAAAGATTATCATCAAAATTAACGAAATCGAACTTGTTTACCTGCCAGAAAACAGCGAGCGTGACAATTGCCAGGAGTATATAAATGATAATCTTTTGTTTGCTTTGGCTTATGATTTGTTGATCTGACATAATCTGTTCTCGTTAACAGACGACTAATTTTTAGAGTCATCTGTTTACATAAAAGTAAAATATTGGCAATCAGTATAAATATAAATTAATGAGACCCAAATTTCAGAAACGGAGTGCGCTGAAATTTGATGGTCGAATTATCCCCGAGGCGAATAACCTAAATACCCTGAAGGGCACCATGGGGTCACTATAGGCCGAGCGGGATAAATGTGGGTTTAATTCCCCGCCCCTTGGGACGCAAGTTCATTTGGATACCCCGCTGCTTGTGGCGGGGTTGTTCATTTACAGTATCCTTTTAATTTAGCCTCTTTTATTGTCTCACAAACTCCCAATGCGCAGGCTTTCTGCGCATCTTTGCAGCCCCCAATGCTGTTGCCCTGAATTAAATAAATATATCCTCTGTTATTGTAAGCTTTGGCATAGTCAGGTTTCAGGAGTATTGCTTCATTATAGTCCCTGATGGCATTTTTATTATGTCCCAGTTTAAAGTAGGCAAAACCTCTGTTATTATATGCCTTAAAATAATCAGGTTTTAAACCAATTGCCTTGTTAAAATCATCAATAGCTTTTTGATACTGACTTAATTCACCATAAGCAATTCCCCTGCTGTTATGCGCCAGATAGTTGTTTTGTGTTACTCTTAACGCGTGGCTGAAAAGATTTAAGCTGTCTCTCCAATAACCGCATTGCTGCCATGTTAAAAATGCCATGACTGTAATAATAGCAATTGTTGCCGGCAGTAAGATTTTTTTACGAATGTTTTCAGTTTTCAGCAGAGAAGGAATTCCCCAGGCAAGTATAAATGTAACTCCGATGGAAGGCAGATAAGTATAACGGTCAGCCATTGATTGACCTCCTGATTGAATAAATCCAATCACGGGTATTAATGTTCCCAGATACGTTAGCCAGCCAACAAATAAAAAGGGCATTTTCCTTATGTAGTAAAAGACGAATATGGTGATCACGGTGAGAAAGATACCGGAAATAAAAATTTTCCATAGAGAAAGGGATAAATTGAACGGATAAAATACTGCCAAATTGGCAGGCCAGAATGTTTTCCCCAGATAAAGAGTATAAGAGACAAGCGAATTACCGACACGATTGAAAAGTGATAGGTATTCTATCGAAGCGAGCTGTTCATCTTTGTTTTGCGCCCAGAAAGTAATAAAACATACTGCAATACTCAGGCAGATAAAAGGAATCTTTTCCCAAATAAGTTTACCGGCAAGATTATTTCTGCCTTCTGCCAGCCACCGTTTCAGTGGCCAGTAATCCAGAAGCATAAGAACAAATGGTAAGGTCACCATCGTGGGTTTGGACATTAAAGCCAGAGAAAACAATATTAGACAAAGCAGATATCTGGTTAATTTTGGTGATTTGGCGTAGAAAGCGTAAGTATAAAAGCACGTCATTGCGAAAAACATGCTTAAAACATCTTTTCTATCAGACGCCCATGCTACTGATTCCACGCGCAGGGGATGAATGGCGAAAAAAGCAGTGGCAAAAGCCGAAGACCATATATCTCCTGTTGCTTTATTCAGAAAAAGAAAAAGAAAAACTACAGCGGAGATATGCAGAAGCAAGCCTGCAATATGGTGACCGGAGGGGTTTGCACCGAAGATACTCCAATCCAGCATGTGAGAAATCCATGTAAGAGGATGCCAATAGCTGAAATATGTAGTCGTAAAAGCCCATTTAACGGATTCTTTATTGATGCCGTACTGAATGAAGTTATTTTCTGTAATATATTTATTATCATCATAATTTATGAAATTATTGCCGGCAATCCGTCCCAAAGCCAGGCAGGCCAGAACAATCAGAAGAATGATGACAAGACAAGTGTATTTTTTCTTCATAAATTTTTTATAACTTCTTCTTTAAATAAATTTATAACAATTTCACGACTGAAGAAAATAAAAATCAGTAGCATAATCCTTTTCTCCTGAATGTTTGAAGCGAGGAACATTCTCCCAGTAAGCAAGCTTTTTGCGCATCATTGCAGCCAGCCGCAATATTATTCTGATTTAGATAAACATTTGCTCTATTGTCATATGCTTTTGCATAATCCGGTTTTAGACTAATAGCTTCATTATAATCTTTGATAGCCATTTGATATTGACCGGTTATAAAATAAGTAACCCCTCGATTGTTAAACCCTTTATAATAATCAGGCTTCAAATCTATCGCTTTGGTGAAGTCATCAATAGCCGGCAGATATTGGCCATTTTGACCATAAGCAATTCCTCTATGGTCATAAGCAAGATAATTTTTTTTTGTTACTCGTAAAGAGTGGCTGAAAAGCTCTATGCTGTTTTTCCAGTATTCACATTGTTTCCAGCTTAAAATTGCCAGGCAAACAAGGGAAATTATTGCTATTGGCAACAAAGCGTTTTTGCGAATAATCTTATTTTTAATTAAATGCGGAACTCCCCAGGCGATGCCAACAGAAATTCCGATTGAAGGCAAATAGGTATAGGTATCATGCATCCAGTGAATACCTGTGTACGTAACTCCAAGAACCGGTAAGATTGTTATCGCATACCAAAACCATCCTGCAAAGAGATAAGGCAAGCGTTTTATGTTTACAACAACTAAAGCGCTAATTATAAGAATAGTTGAAAAAGATCCCCATGTCGGCCAAAAAGAAATATGTTCTAGGAAAGGATAGAAAATGGACAGATCATGAGGCCAGAATATTTTTTCCAGATAAGTTAAAAAGTAAACAAACGCATTGGCGATTCTGTCACTAATGGGGATTGTTTTAAAGGAAGTTCTGTGTTGTGCGTAAATTGTAATGATTGTACACGCCGCAGATAAAACAAAAAAAGTAATTTTTTCTTTCAACTGCCATAAAATCAAATTACCTTCCTTTAACTTAAAACGCTTAAGTGGCCAGTAATCGAGCAAAATAAAGATAAGTGGTAGAGTTACAACCATGGGCTTGCTCATTAAGGCCAACATAAAGAAAAAAAGAACCAGCAGATATCTTTTTAATAACGGTTTCTCAACATAATGGACATAAGAAGATAATGTTAACATCCAAAAAAAAGCGCTTAAGACATCTTTGCGTTCAGATATCCACGCAACCGATTCCACGTGAAGGGGATGAATGGCGAAAAAGGCAGCTACAAAAGCACTCTTCCAGATTTCTTTCGTCATCCTGCAAAAGAGCAAGAAGAGCAGGAGTGTGCTTAAAATATGTAGGATAAGATTTGTTGTATGATAGCCGCCGGCATTCAAACCGTAAAGTTGATAATCAACCATCAGAGAAAGCCATGTCAGCGGATGCCAGAAATCGGCATAAGTTGTGCTAAAAGACCAGCGGATTCCTTCAAGTGTCATCCCGGATCGGATATAACTGTTCTTAGCGACGTAAATATTATCATCGAGATTTATGAAATCAAAATGATTAGTCTGCCAGTAGATGGTGAATGTGACTAATGCTAGAACTATATAAACTATCAGCTTTTGTGTTTTAGTTGTAGTAGCTGATTTATTCAACATTGCTGATTTGTCTATTTAGCAGCATTTTGTTATTTCTTTGTCTGCAGTTCCTTAATATCTACAACATTACCGGCAACGTCTGGAGAAGCTGAACCTTTCACGCTAAGCATTGTCGGTTTATTAACAGGAGTTTCCTGATAAAAGTCTTCGACAGCAGTGAGAAACTCGGCAAGCAACTTACGGCTAACGACAAAAATGTGGCCTATATTTTTTTCAATAACACGATTAAGTCCGCCGGTGGTGAGTCCGATATTTCCTTTGTCTACCATCCCCCACATTTCTCCGGCTACGCAGGAACCCGGCGGGCCGATGGGGTCACGGGAGCCTTTATAATCAAAAATTCTAACCCCTGCTTTTTTCAGAATAGACATATTGGCCGGCTTGCCGTCAAATTTAGGATTGGAGGAAGGAAGGCAGTATTTACCCTCACATATCTGATTGCCTATGAAAATATTCTGAATCCATTGAATATGGGCGTTAATGGGAAATTTTGTCCCGTGTGTGAGCCAGTAGAGAAAAGGTGCCGAATCGGCGATAGATTCTTTCATTTCCGCGCGTCCATAAAAACCTAAAACGACTGTGTATTGAACTCCAGGTTGAATTTCATTCATTCCGGCTTCGATGACCTGCGGCGGAATGTTCACCGCACCGAAAAGTTGTTTCATCAGGTAAGGGTCATAGTCACGGCGAATAAGTGTGCGTATAGGAGCATGTCCACTTTCTTCATCATCAAATTTTACCGGCGAAGCCAACAGGGCTATTTTCTTTATATCCATTGGTTTGCCTGCGGCTAAAAGTTCCTCCGCTCGTCGGGCGAGATACGGCAGTAATAAAGTACCGCCCATGCAGATTGCCAATGCATATATTTCACAGTCAGGATGTCGCTTTTTAACTATGTCCAAATAAAAATCGGGAATCGTCTTTCCGTAAAAATCTAGCCCCAGTTCGGTTTCTTCCCACCCCGGTTCGCCATGATCTACCATGTATATGATGTAGCCTTTTTTGAGCATCGCTTCCACAACAGACTTGCCGCTAGCCAGGTCGAGAAGTTCAGGTTTATTGATCAGTGGAGTTGCCATGAATAATAATTTGCCGTTGGGTTTGATACCTTCGGGTAGCGGATAATAACGCAATTTTACCCGGTGATTTAATGATCCTTCAACGTACTCATAGTGAGAACAGCCGATTTTGCCCTGAGTAGCTCTTTCAGAGAATTCTTTAATATCAAAAGCATTGGCTTCGTAGAGATTTTCCAGACGTTTCCGATTTTCCGCTAGATATTCTTCAAAAGAAGTTCTCAGTGTTCCGTCCGGATTTGTTTTGGCGAAAGGCAGAGGTTCGATATCGAAAGGCTTTTCCGTGATTAAAACCAGCAGGCATTTTAAGAGCTCTTTCATCGCTTTGAGACGGGAAAGACCAATGTTGTTATATTGATGTTCAAGTTGAGCGAATTCATCCATGTAGTTTATCAAATATTCTTTTCCCTTTGGTGTTGTGCAAATCATCTCAGTTTTTTCTCTGTCGAATTTTCCATTTTTGATGAAAAAACCGGTTAACGTGTAAAGGAGACGGGAATAACTTTTATAGATCCAGCCGTTCATATCGGCAATTGCATCCGGATTCCTGGAAGCTCCGACAGCCAAACGCGCGCTGGCTTTCACATGTTTCAGCATTGAATCCAGTATGGCGCTTTGCCAGGACGCAGCAATCGTTAAAGGGCCGAAAAGCCAAGGATCTTTTTTTATCGTTTCCATCATTTGCTGATAATTGAAGAGACCTCTAATCTGTTGTCCGACAAGTTTACTCTTCCAGGGCACAACAGAGGAAAACCCCTCCAGATTATCGGCAGGGGAAAAATCTATCACGTTGAGTAGTTCATCGGGTGTAATTTTATTATTTTTTTGATTGGACATAAATTAACCTCTTTATTTTATTGGGGCACAATATTAATATTTTTACCCTATTATCAAGGGGGCAAATTTAGTTGACAAATACATCATAATATATTAAAAAACAAGCAAAGTTTAAATAAGTTGTGTTACAGTATAATTCCGGTGCAACCGTTATTTATCTAAGTTATTCCGGTAAAATATAAATTTTGAATAATTGTTGTTTTTTGTGTTTTTTTAACATTTAAATAACATTTTCTTCAATAGTTTTCTGTTGGGGGTGTAAATGACCGAGGAAGAGAAAAAAAATCAAATTAGTGAATCTTCAATTTTTCCCTGGCTGCAGATGGTGTCTGATATGTGGCTTAATGTGGCCAAAACAATGCCGTCCACTTCACAAACAACGCTTAATACTCAATCCGCTTTGCAGAAACGCTTTACACAGCAGCTCGATGCGAATTTAAATATGCTTAAATCATTTTCCAATATGATGAAACAGCCGGAATTCGAATCGGCGGCATCTAATGCTGTGAGCGCTTTTCCGGAAATTTTTCTGAAAATAGCCAAATCCGGTTTTGATGCGGCTTTGCAGATACAAAATCATTTACTGGAAAAAGCCGGCAAAATCGGTAAACGCACGGAAGCATATAATTTTGAAAACCTGGATCAGGATATCTTTAAAGCTTTCAGAGAAGTTTATGAAAGTGACATACAGCAGTATTTTAAAGTTCCGCCGTTGGGACTTACCCGTTTTTATCAGGAACGTTTTAATGAAATGCTGAACAAACACAACATTTTTGAATCGACAATGGCCGAATTTCTTTCCATCCTTTATTTACCAATGGAGAGGTCTTTCAAGGTATTTCAGGAGAAACTTCAGCAGATGGCGGAAGAAGGCAATATTCCTACGGCAACAAAGGAAAATTACGCCATATGGCTGAAAATTCTGGAAGGCCATTATATGACTCTTTTTAAATCTAATGATTACACAGAAGCCCTGCATCGAGTGCTTAAAAATTTTGAAGATTTTTTAATTATAAGAAATGAAACATTGCAGGATTATCTTCAGATGCTTCCTGTTGTTACCAATAAAGACATTGACGATTTATATAAAGAATTTCACCTGATGAAAAAAAGAGTGAATAAAATGGAGAAAATGCTGGGTATTTCTCCTAACGCCATGGCTGCGGGAAAGTAGTTGTTAGTTTTGGATCCGGCGAAAAATAATCAGATATTTTCAGAAGGGAAACTTTTTTCATGAATTCAACAAAAATTCCTATAGACCTGATTCTGGAAAAAATGGCCGAAGATGCGGAAAAGGCACAACAGCGTGTTTCCAAAGCATCCGAAGTCTTACAAGGGCAGCTCGATACTCAGCTTGCCATGACACCATATGAAATAGTCTATGAGGAAGACCGGGTTAAGGTCAAGCACTACTTCCGCAACGAGAATGCGGAAAATAAATTAAAAGTTCCATTGTTGGTGGTATATGCGTTAATTAACCGGGAAACCATGCTTGATTTACAACCAAATAGAAGCGTTGTCAGGACATTTCTGGAGGGTGGCATTGATCTTTATATGGTGGATTGGGGCTATGCAAAGCGCAAAGACAGGTTTCAAACCATTGATGATCATGTTAACGGTTACATGAACAACATAGTTGATTTTATCCGCGAAAAACACAACATTCCGAAAATTAATCTTATGGGAATATGCATGGGTGGAACCTTTTGTGTAATGTATGCAGCTTTACATCCGGAGAAGGTAAAAAATCTCATTACCACCGTTACACCGTCGAGTTTTGACACAGACAAGGGGCTTCTGCACGTATGGATGAGAGATGTTGATGTTGACCGGATGGTTCGAACTTTTGGTAATATTCCCGGTGACTTTATGAATTTTGGCTTTCTCCTGCTTAATCCCGCGCGTCTGATGATAGATAAATACGTCGGCTTCATGGAAAATATGGACAACAAAGATTTCGTGGAAAACTTTGTGCGGATGGAACGCTGGATTTTTGACAGTCCTGATGTTCCAGGAGAAACATTTCGCCAGTTTGTGGAGGATGGCTACCAGAAGAATCTGCTGATTCAAAGCAAAATGTATTTGGGTGGAAAAAGGGTTGATTTAAAAAAAGTGACCATGCCTCTTTTGAATTTTTTCGGCGAATATGATCATTTGGTGCCGCCGGAAGCATGTAATCAGCTTACCAAAGCAGTAGGCAGCAATGATGCGGAAGATGTCTGTCTGGAAACTGGACATATCGGTATTTATGTCAGTTCCAAATTTCAGAAAATGTTCGCCCCGAAAATTGTTCAGTGGCTTAAAGAACGAGATAAGGAAGATATTATCTCGGTCAAAGAATCACCTGTACGACCGATTAAGAAACGTCGGCAACGAATCAAACAACAGTCCACAAATGTCTCCCAAAAAACATCGGAGAATATAAAGGGGTCTGCTGTAACTGATGCTTCTGAAAAGGAATTGCCAGACTCGGCAGCGATTAGTTCAGGTGGAATTGAGAAAGGATAAGATATTGTTCATCCAAAATTTGCTGACGCATTATAAAATAGGGAGAAAAAAATATGTCAACTGAAAGTTATTTCCTGGCTTTGAGCAAACTGACCAAAGAAGTGGGTTCCACCGAAGATCAGGATAAGATACTGAATTTAATTGTGTCCACGGCGGTGGAAACATTAAAAGCCAAAGCAGCCGTCATTTTTTTGACCGATGAGGATGCAGAAGATTCCATTCGGAATATCGCTGTAGCCCAGGTTGGGCTTTCTGAAAAGTATGTTCATGCGGGGCCGGCACATGCTATCAAAATCAGTCCTCAGCTGATGAAGGATGGCTATATGTACTTTAGAGATGCTACAACTGATAAGCGGCTGATGAATCATCAGGCAAAAAAAGAAGAAGGGATTGGATCAATTCTTTCCGTGCCGGTAATGGATAAGGGGAAAATGATAGGTATTCTGAGCCTCTATACCAAAAATATCCGGCAATTTTCCAAAGAGGAAATTGACTTTCTTTCCATTCTAGCTGAACAGGGAGGCTTTGTGATTGAGAATGCCAATCTTATTAAAAAATTGCGCAATCAATTGAAAAAATTTCTTGATCTGTCCGCGAGTATGTCTTCAAGTCTTGATGTGAAAACAATTATCCAGGCAATGACCAAGGAGTTGGTGAGGGAGCTGCATCTAAAGGCTGCTTCGGTAAGATTGCTGGACGAGGAAACACTAACTGTAAAATTAGTAGCGAGTTTCGGTTTGAGCGATAATTATCTCAACAAAGGACCGGTTGCGGCGGATAAAAATATTGCTAAAGCTCTGAAAGGGAATACTATTTACATAAAAGATGTTTTATCTGATCCGGGAATTCAATACAGAAAAGAAAAGGAAGCCGAGGGCATTGTTTCCATGCTTTATGTTCCTATAAGATCCAAAGATAAAGTAATTGGTGTGCTTAATGTTTATAGCAGCAAACCAAGGGAATTTAAAGAAGACGAAATTATGCTGGTAACTGCTCTTGCCTATCAGGGAGGATTGGCCATAAGCAATGCCAGCATGTACATGATGTTGCAGGAAGATATCAAGGATTTGAAGGATAACATCTGGAGTCATAAATGCTGGTTTTAAGACCCGTCGAATGGAATATTCCGCATGGGGCGATTTCATTGCACTGCTAAAAGATGTCATTGCGGGTCCCGACATGTCGGGACGTGGCAATCTAGAATTAGGATTTCTCGCTTCGCATCGAAATGACAATTTAGGAAATTATGTCACAATTTACGTGCACGGTTGTTCGTGGCACATGCTATGAGGAGGAGCTTCTATGATTACAGGAAAGAGTATTGATAAACTTAAAGTTGGAGATTCGGCAGAATTCGCCAAAACGGTGACGGAAACAGATATTTACTTATATGCCGGTGTCACCGGTGATTTTAATCCGGCACACGTCAATGAGGAATACGCCAAAAACACTTTTTTCAAGACGCGCATCGCACATGGTATGCTTACGGCCGGATTTATTTCCGCAATCATTGCCAATCAATTGCCCGGACCGGGAACAATCTATCTGAAGCAGGATTTGATTTTTCTCGCACCGGTACGCATCGGCGATACAATAACCGGACGGGTAGAAGTTCTGGAACTGAATATGGAAAAAAACCGCGTACGGCTGAAGACCACTTGTAGTAGTCAGCAGGGTGTGGTTGTGCTTGAAGGTGAAGGATTGGTGAGTCCGCCGAAAGCACCGAAGATATAAAATGCATTAAATGTATTAAAAATTTTTATGCCATACTGAAAATGCTTCACAAATCAGGGTTTTTTAATACTAGTAATTAATTTTAAAGATGCCGCTTTTAAAAGAAGAAATGAAAGCCTCTCTCGTGGACTTGTTTAAACAGATTTCCCGCAGGTAGTATCCTACAAATTGTTTTGTGTGTTTTTCATTATTTAGATTTATAATATCAACGAATCCTGAACAAATGCTGGACACGATGATAAAGTCATTTATATCATCACAGGCGATATGCTTTGCACCAAACACAGTGGGTATTTTGCGTTTTAATTTTAGTTCATTTAAATCGTAAACAAATATTTTGCTCAAAAAAGGGAAACAAACATATAATTCCTTCCTCTTGTTTGATACAGATATTTCTGATTGATTTGATTTTGCATGAATTTTTAAAATGGCTTTTTCTTTTTGAGGGGGAAGAAGGTATATGTTTTCTGAGTCCTGAAAAATTGATGCAATATACATGTTTGTATTAATATCAAAGACAATGTAATCAATCTTTTTAATTTCCAGTTTCTTTATCGGTAATAGTGTTTCCATATTAAGTATATACAAGTAATCATCCTCTCTACTGATAACAATTGTCTGCGATTTATTGTCGAAAGAAACTTTAGCGCTTCCTGATCCGTTTAATTTGCATGTAGACGCTCTTTTGAGTTTGTAATTGTCGAGGTCGAAAATCAATAATCTATTATTACCCCTGTTGAAGTGATAAAATTCTCTTTTTTCTTCATTTATTCCTATACGTTCCAATTCTGAAGTAAATATTTTTACAATCTTGGATGGAGAAGCTAAATTATTCAAATCAAATACATATAAATTATTATCACTTATGTTACAGGCGAACAGTCTTTTTGTAGATTCATCTATTTCCATACTGTAAAATCCACCAAGTGCAATTTGTTGGACTTCTTTTGGCAGATGGTAGGAAGGATAAATCAGATTGATACTGACAAAAGCCAGGATGTTTGCCCCTAAAATCATGGACATTTTATAACCTAGGTTATTCCATATTTTAGCTGTCAAATGAGGATGTTTTGTATTCTTGAGAAAGAAAATTACGTATGAAGGAAGAAATAATTCAAAAAAGAAGGGAATTAAAAGAGGAATGGCAAAAAAAGTAACATTCTTATGCCTCGTGAAATTGCTGAAATCAAGTTTGTTTAGTTTGTATATTAGCGAATAGATTCCTAATAAAACAAATATTGATAAGAAATTTAATTTTGTCAAAGTATAGTTGAAGATTATGAAGCTGAAAAAAGTAAAAAACAAAATGTCAATCCATGCATTTTGTTTATCCTTAAATGCAATATAAAATACAATATAATACCCTGTAGATACAAACAACAGAATTACAAGTGCACTAATAGAGTTGAAAAACTGGAAGAATATAATTGATATATAGACAGAATCCATTGAAAATGGAATTTTTAATGTATTTACAAGAATAGTAATAAAATCTTCGTAAAAAAAGAAAAACAAAAAGAACGAGGCGAAACTAACAAGAAATATGCCTCTGGTAAAAATAAATGAGAAATAAAGCCATTCAGGGAAAAGGTTATCCGCGATTTTTTTCATTTAGGAATAATTCTATATATGTAATGGTTGCCTTTATTGTACTTTTGGACTTATTACGCAAAATATTTTTTGCTTCTTGATTTGTGCGGTTTACGTTAAATATTTTCTTTTAATTTTCCATAACTCTATAGGAGCCTTTAAAAAATCTTTTATCTTTATTGATGAACCGGCAATATCCTGCCATGATGAGAGTGGATATTCATATATATTTCTGATTGCGTCCTCCAATCCGAAAATTTTTATGTAGCGCGCTAATAATTCCACATCGAAAAGCCAGCGACTAATGAACGGATTGTCAAATAATAGTGAAACAATATTTGCTTTATACAATTTTGCGCCGCATTGTGTATCATATACCGGCAAATTTAATACTATTGAAGCTGCCGTAGCAAAAAAACGTCCCAAATAATGTCTGATTTTTTTTCTTTTCACACTTGCTCCTAATCGCATCAATCTGCAACCCATAACAATTTGATAATTATTTTTTTGGAAACAATCTATAAATGGTTCTATTTCATTCAGCGGCGTGGATAAATCGGCATCCCAAAAACCTATATAATCAAAATCTAAATTCTTCACAGCATATAACATTCCCTGTCTTACAGCTTCAGACTTTCCACTGTTTTTCTGCAAATCGAGTGTTAAAAAGCATTCGTTTTGGTTTCTTAAATATTTTAATACGTCCGCTGTGTTGTCCTTGCTCCCGTCATTTACAAATAAAAATCTGACATTTTTATTGCTTTTGACATAATTTAAAAAAGCATTGATGGGCAGGCGTTTTTCTTCATTGTAACAAGGTATTATTATTGTGGTCTGCATAGTATATAAGTTGAAAGTCCAGGTATTTTAATTCCGATCAAGGAAAATAATTTTGAAAAATAATAATCACACAATAAAAATTTTTCAAAGAGAAATGACAAGATTATACTCCTATTCCAATTTCCAATTCCCTTAACTTCTTTATTTTTCTTTTTCAATAAAATATCTAAATAATTTTGCATTATTCTTGCCAGTAATAAGGTTGTGAAAAAATAACCTCCTTTAACATATTGATAACCTGCATTTTCAATCGTTTTTTTTAATTCTTGCTGTGAATATCTGCGGTAATGACCTAACCATTTGTCATGTGTGGAAAAAAGATTGTTAAATGCGGGTACTGCAATTACAAAAAGAGATTTTTTTGTAATATAGGATTGCTGAAATAAAAATTCAAGAAAGTTTTGGCTATTTTCAATATGCTCGATAACATCCATTAAAAATACAATATTTGCATATCCTTCTCTTAATTTTACATCTTGAAAGTTTTTATAAATATCAACGTGTAAATCTTGATATTTATTCTTTAGGGAATAAATTAGTTCGTCGTCAAGTGCTGTGTCAACAGCAATAGCGACGGGATGATATATCGTAAATTTTTTGCAAAATTGTTTGAGAAAAAAAAGGTCTCCACATCCTATATCAATAACATTTAAAGGCTGAGAGGTTTCATTTATATAAGATTTTAAAATATTAAAAATTACCTTACAACGAGCATGTTCCCATGGATGATTTCTTTTTTCAGAGCTTTTCCCGGCAACTTTTAATTCTTTAATATCCATAAACAATTATTTTATCTTTTTAGTTTTTTTTCAACAAAACCATGTAACCATTATCATCTATTATTGTCAGAGTTTTCAAGATACCTTCCACTCTTCTTAATGCAGCAAAGTTCTCTGCAAATACTTTTAGATCAGACTCTGCTATAATTTTAGCAAGTCTGGCATAATCAGAGTTTAAATATAATTCAGTAATATCCGGATTAAAAGCTGAAATATTTGGTATTTTAGAAAAGTAAATGCCGCTCCATCCTGATAATATAATTATATTTTCCGAAGGGCTTGAATGTTTTCTAATGAAATCACAATTTATTTCTATTCTTTTTTTCTCTTGAGTGTCAGTCTGAACATTTTTAATAGAATCTTTTAAAAGAGAGAACTCATTTTTTATATTGATGGACATAAATATTACAGATAGAGACAAAGCTGATGCAATCAGGACAGATAAAAAGCTTAACAATAAATTTTTGTTATTCTTTAAAAAAGAAAGAATTTTATCAAGAAACAATGTTAGTAGAATAAAGAAGTAAAAACTCGGCATAAAAAATGTAAAATCATGACTTCTTCCCTGGTAATATAGAAGCATTCCTGCCCCCATTATTGTTGTTAAGAATACATTTTTTGTCCAGGGTGTTATATCTTTTTTGATAAGTGCTCTTATGCTTATTCCTATGCCTATTATGTAGGTTAAAACCAGTATATTCCATGGGTGTATTAAAGGCATGGGCAGCATACCAAAACCAAATTCCGAAAAAATAATAAATGTTTGATACAATAAACTTAGATCCATTATCCTTCCATAACAAATGAAAACATAGAGACAAAATATTAGGATTGTTACCATCATCACGGCAGATATTTTTATAATGTGCCGGAGGATATTTTTAAGAATGGTTTTTGCACCTTTATTTTTAAATTCAGAATAGAAATTAAGCAATAGCCACGATATTGTAATTATTAGACCTGTGTCAAAGTTCCATAAGATAGAGAGGGAACATATAATTGAGGAAAGAAAATAATAATTTTTTTTATTTTTTATATATGAGGAACTTACTAAAAGTAATAAGCATGGGAATAAATATCTTAACGGCAAATATTGATAATACGGGTCTACAGGGTTTTGTAACCCTACCCCAAATAAAAGCGGAGATAAAGTTGGCAGGTAAACTACACTAATAAATCCTAAAAAAACCGGGAACTTATTATTAACCGTGTTTTTAAGAAAAAATAAAATTATCAAGTAAGACAAAGTTATAAGAGTGCAAAAAACAATACTGCATTTTAATACGCTTAAACCTGTTATTTTGAAGATGACGTTCAGGAAATATGGATATAGACCATAAGAATTAGTAAAGCCATCTACCCCTAAGGGTACACCTTTAAATAATTGGACTATGGAATAAAATACTGATTCAAAATGAACAGATAATAAAGATCTTGTGTCTATAGAACATACATATATAATACCCATGTAAACTGTTAATAATATGCAGAAAATATCAGCTAATATTGTTGTGATTTTAATGAGATTCTTCTTTGGCGAGTAATCAATTCTGAGAAAAATATATATGATAACTATGAATATAATAAATATAGTAAATGATATATTTTTATCCAGGATTGAGTTTAGAATATATAATTGCAAATTTGAATATGGAGGAACATAGATACTTGGAGCATTGAGAACTTTATAAATAAATAAAGGTAAAATTGTTATCATATACAAACATGTAAACATCCATATATAGCTAATTAACCTTTCTTGTTTGTTATTTAAAATCTTTTTAAAAATAGAATAGTATATAAATAGAAATACCGGCATAAAAAAAATTCCGGCAATAAATAAAGTTTTTTCTAAAGGCTCCGGTTTACATCTATTGATTACGCCTGGAACGAGAAGTCTCATATTGTTTTCTAGAATTAACGATACATCGGGTTTGTAAAATGTCGAAATAAGATTGGCGAGGAATATATATGAAATTATTGTAAAGGATATAGAAAGAACTAAATTTATACAATCTCTTTTTATTTCTATAGCAGCTTGTTTATCTTCCAATATGTTATTCATTATAATTTTGAATAGATGGTTCTGTGTTGCAGTTTATTGTTTTACGAATGAAAATCTCGAATGCCCGAAATAACTGACAATAGCCACAATAGGAATTAAAAGCGCACCGGCAATTTTCGGGTCTATTTTGAGAACCTCGACAAAAAAAGGAAGCAACACAAAACCGAAAATATAAATTACTACGTATGTAGAATAAAATTTTATAAATTCGGCAATAATCCCTATTCCTCTGACGGTTGATTTGAAGGTGATGTGTTTGTGAAAGAGAAATCCAATAATTGTTGCAATAATGTTGGATAGAACGGCAGCCATCATGTAAGCTATATAACGTTTTTGAAAAATGAATGTAAAAAGGTGATCAAAGCTTATATATAAAAGATATGCAAAGAGTGTGTTCAATACACCGACAAATAAGAAACGTATTTTTATCTGATGTTCCGACCACACTTGTTTCCATGATATTTTCAACGGCAAACACCATTATAACTAATCAAAATTAATTCTCTCCTTTTCAATAACCAGTGGTCTTTTCTTTACCTGCGTGAAAATCGCGCCAATGTATTCACCAATAACTCCAAGAAAAAATAGCTGTACTCCGCCGAAGAAAAATATTCCAATAACCAGAGGAGCAATGCCCATTTGAAAATTCTGCCAAAAGAACAATTTGTAAATAAAATAACCCATTGCCACCATTAAATTTACAACCGCTACAGAAAATCCAAGGAAACTGGCGAGTCGCAAAGGAATAATGGAATCTCTGGTGATTCCTAGCATAGCCTGATCGTATAGATTATAGAAATTATTTTTTGTTTGACCTTTTTGCCTTATTTTTTGTTTATAATTAAGAATGAACTTTTCAAAGCCTATTTCTCCAATCAGACTTCTTAAATCAGGATATGGATCATCTATCTTTCTTAATATATCAATTATTTTTTTATCATAAAGACCAAATCCACAAAAGTTTGTAATTATTTGAATATTTGAAACTTTGTTGTAAATTTTGTAATATAATTTTCTAATAGAGAACATAGTCGGAGATTCTTCACTTTTATTCTTGACTGCTAGAACGATTTTATAACCATCCTCCCATTTTTTTATTAAGTCTTTTATCATGGGTGGTGGGTCTTGAAGATCCGCTACTACTTGAATAACAGCATCACCCTTGGATTGTAGTAATGCATAATAACCATTCATAACACCAAAATTTCGAGAGTTAATAATTACTTTGATATTAAAATCATTTCTGGCTATTTCTCTTAGTATGGGAACAGTATTATCAGTCGAGGAATTGTCAATAAAGATGTGTTCATAGCGGTAGTCAGGAATTTGCGCAAAGACATCCTTTACCTGCTGATAAACTTCCCTGACGTTTTCCTCTTCATTGAAACAGGGGGTAACAATACTGATAAGCTTTTTCATTTTTTGCTGTCCTTATGAAAGAGATTAATTTAATCGCAGAAATCATCCTTGTTAAAAATTTCTGCGTAGGGAACAGGTAGCTTTTTGCCGTAAAATCTGGTCATATAGTTTTCGATGAAATCTTTATCTTCTCCGGATAAGCATTTGGGGTTGTAGTTTTTGAAGTGTTTAATACTCATTCCTCTATCCATGATCGTTTTAAGGCTTTCCTCGAAAATATTACCGATTCCAATATGAATATAAACGCACGGTAGAACATCTCCGTAGTGGGTAATATGCAAACACGCGGTAACTGCACCGCATCCTTTATCCATACCGTAAGATGGAAAAGTATCTCGATGTAAAACTGGATATTTATCATGTGTCCTATGCAGAAATTCTGCATCTTCTTCATTAATTAATACTTCGTGTTTTCCCTCCCATTCTCCAGTGCATCGGGCTATCAGAACATCAATGGTAAATCCATTTTGCGTGGCAAATTCAGCCATTTGAAACAAACGGCCTGTCTGGCAATTTTGATGAGTGACAAGGGTCTGAATTACCACACTCAATCCCGCTTCTCTGGCATTCATCATAGCATCAATGGCTTTCCGATAAGATCCTTTGCTGTTACGATTGGTATCGTGAATATTTTCATCAAAGTCATCGAGGCTTATTTTTACTTTGTCAAGTCCCAGTTTTTTTAGGTGCCTGGCTTTTTCGAATGTCATAAAATGACCGTTGGTGCTCATTGTTAAATGAAACTTATCCGGCTGTAAGGCCAGAATGACGTCGTCAAGATCCTTGAAAATCAGAGGTTCACCTCCGGAAAGACAAAACTGGCAGAAACCGAGTTCATGTGCCTGATTACTTATGTTAAGTAAATCATGCGGTGTAAGTTTCCGCCCCTCTTTTTTAAACCGGGATGCTGTACAATGCCTGCATTTAAGATTGCAGGCATAACTGTAAGCGATATCGATAATCGGAGTGGGAATACCTTGCCTGAACCGTTCCTCGATTTTGATGATTTTTTCGAAAACCGCAGGCTTTTCCTTTTTCAGTTTTGCCCTTTTTTGCTTTTCAATTTCTTTTTCTGTAGTCATATTAGTTTATGTTTCAAGTTATCATTTATAGTCATATTACCGCATAGCATACAGTTTCGTATTCCAAGGGATTATGATGCCTTAAAAATATTTTATATTCTGGGACGACTTTCTTTAAATAAAAAGGTATCTCCCATAAATGATCAGGTTTATGATAAACGCAGATAGCCAGTTTGGGTTTTTGTTTTTTGATTATTTCTTCAGCTCCGTGTAATGCCTGTAATTCGGAACCCTCAATATCCATTTTAATATATGTTATTTTATTATTTTTTAGGGTGTCTGATAATCGCACTGTTTTGCCTTTGCTGGTTGCAGTGCCGATGACATTAATGCATGTACTTTCACTTCCGGAACCACCAGCCGTGTAGCTGACATATTTTTCTTCATCCAATAGTCCCAAATTATATAAACTAATTTTTTTCTTAATAGCTGCGTCCAATGCATTAACAGTTATTTCCATTTTTTTAAAGTTCTGTTCATCTAATTCAAAAGCAAAGATTGAACCAAATTCTTTGTTGCTTCTATTTATAAATTCCAATAAAGTGTCTCCATTGTATGCACCGACATCTACAAAAGATTCATTCTCGTGCAACTTTATAATATCAGGGGGATAGTATTGATCCTTGGTAAAGATATTTTCATATCCAACACCATGAATATCAAAGTCAAACCAATTTTTAATGAGCGTAAATAGAATTTCTTTTGATTTTTCATCTTCCAGTATATCAATGAGCCTTAAGGTGTTCTTTTTTATTGTTCCGATAACACTTTCTTTTTTGAAATATTCATTGTTTAATAATCTATATTCAGTAATTACAAATATTTTATTAAGGCCTCTGTCTTTTAGTTGTTTATATATTTCTTTATAATGCCGCGTTGCAATCAGAATAGCAATGTCTTCACCGTATTTTTCAAGTTCGCTTGGCGGAATACATTGCAAGTTATCGTGATAGATATTTCCCCATTTCGATTTGTCATTATCAGATAGGAAATCAATTTTTATGTCTGTATAATTTTTTACAGCAGATATTATTGGATATGATATCATTCCGATACCGAAAACACAGCATTTTTTTGTTTTTTTTATTTTTTCAATGACTTTATCAATGCTATGCTTTCTTCCTTCATTTATTTTGTTTAAATACAGTGTAATTTCTTTTTTGTAATTTATCATAATTAAACTTCTTTATTTTTTACAAATAGCTGCTAATATGAACTTTCCCCAAATAAAATCCATAATCATTTGAACAGGATGTAGCAGAATGCCAAAAAATTGATGTATAGGTTTACGGTCTTGTTTCAATACTGCTGCGAGAACACAACCCGCAAAAGGCATACCTTTTGTTTTTATGCTGTAGTTTAATCCTACTAAACTTATTACATTTTGTAGCGACGGTATATTAAAGTTAAATAAATGATATGGCACTGAGAGTGCATTAGCTATTTGGCTAAAATAGCGAACACTAGCAGATTCAATGTTAGGCACTTCAATATAAAGAATACCTTTAGATGTAAGACGTTTTGCCAGAGAGCTTAAAAAATTTAGAGGGTCATGTATATGTTCAAGTACGTGTCTTAGTAAAATAAAGTCGTATTTTTGGGAAGTTTCAAGAAAAGTAGTTAATGGTATATATGTAATACTTTTAATGCCGACAAGAGAGGGTGGGGGATATGTATCAAAATCTACCGCGTCAACCTTGCATTTCGGAAAAACTTTTGAACTAGCTATAGAAAACCTGCCATTCCCAGTGCCAAAGTCAAGTACAGAAGCAATTTTTGGATAACCTGCCTTGGAATAAACTTTTCGAAGGTCTCTTCTAGCAAAAAAATCTTTAATACCGTCCATAATTGTTCCATGGATGGGATCAAAGTTGGACAATGATTCTCGTCCTTCATAGAGCCACTTCACAGTTTCTTCTGTGGGAAAGGGATCGGTTAATCCTACGCCACATTTAGAACAGCGTAAAATTTTAAAGGTACGACCAGTTGGCTTGTCGTTAATGGAGGCAAAAGGTATAAGTTTTATTGATTTATTATTTTCGATATTTTTATGCAAAGGACATGTTTGTCTTTGCTCGAATTTGACTTTATGTAAATTATTTCCTAGATTCGTTTTTAAAAATTGTTCACCCATTTTAATTTTTTCCCATTTTCTTTTCGACATCGAAATACAGAATATGAAAACAATTTAAATAAAAAACACTTCAATAAGTAATCAATATTTAATTTAAAATCCTATCAATTCTTTGATCTTACGAGAAATCTCCAAAACATTTATCCCTTCCTGAAGCGGAATGGCAACTTCTTTCTTGTTTTCAAGTGCGTCAATAAAATCTCTTGCTTCATCAATGAACATATCGTTTCTATCAAAGTTATCCGGCACAGAGTGTTCGACAGAAGATATCTGATTGTCTCTGGAAACAAACGTTAGATTTTTTGCATAATAGTCCCATGTTATCCTGCCTTTTATACCGATGATTTCAAAAAATCTCCGGGGAGGTCTTTGCCAGTAATCAAGATGCAGGGAAACAATAAAATTATTTTTATATTCGAGCAATGCTTTTACCATATCCTCTGCATCGCCGCCGAGAGGGGTTATCTTGCCTCCGACCGCATGAATTTTATCCGGCATGCCGAAAAACCAGTACAGATAATCGATATCATGACTGAAGCATAATACGGCTCCGCCACCGCCATCTTTGTAGGCGGCGTAGGCCTGACGGTAATCCTCCCACGGATGCCAGTCTTCTATATTTTCACCCATCTCAATATTGGCGCAAATAGGCTGACCTATCACGCCATCCTCAATCATCATCTTCATTTTTATCAGGAGGGGGTGCCAGCGGAGATTATAACCGATCATGATTTTTAGATTCTTTTTTTCGGCAAGAGCTTTCAGTTCCTTGATGCCCCTTCTGTTATGAGACAAAGGTTTTTCAACGAACATGTTGAGCCCCGATTTCGCCGCAAGCAATGCTGTTTCTATATGTTTACTGTTCGGATTTGTTATGAAAACCGCGTCAGGTTTAAAATCATCAACCGCAGTCTGAAAATTGTAATAGGCTTTTACCTCTCGACCTGCTGATTTTTCTTCAGACAAAAATTTCTCAATAAAAGGAGTATTGGCCCCTCCTCCCTCTCTGAACAAGGCAAGTTCATGCCCAAGAGATTGTAGATTTTTATAGTGGCGCTGTCCGATGGAACCGATGCCGCAAATTAAAAATTTCATTACCAAGCTGTCCTGCCGCCGTCAATGATGAGTGACGCGGCTGTAATGTAAGAAGACGCGTCGGATAATAGAAATTGGATGACACCGTTGTATTCGTCTTTTTTCGCCATTCTGCCCAGCATATTCAGCGCGCTGTTCTTTTTTATAAAATCTGCCGGCTGGTCGTTATACATACCGCCGGGAACAGCGGCGTTAACCCTGACATTGTATTTCCCCAGATATGAAGCCCATGAACGCATCAATCCCAGCAAGCCGGTTTTGGATGTGACGTAGGCGATGTCCTTGAATTTTCCTTTTTGATAAATGGAATTGTTAGGAGCTATGACTACAAGATCTGTCGCCAAAAAAACGATGGAACCACTTTTTTGTTTCATCATAAAAGGAGCAACAGCCTGGGTTACAATATGGGCGGCGGTAAGGTTAACATCCAGTTCCTCCTCCCATAGTTCCAGGGGGAATTTTTCATAAGGTTTCCATAAATCCCTTGATGTTTTGCTGCCGGGAACGGAGTTAATCGCGGCGACATTGACCATGCCGTCGATGCGCTTGTGTTTTTTTATTGTGTCTTCTACAGATTTTTTTACTTCTACGGGTTTTGTGATATCAACCGGTTTTTTCGCCCTGTTGTCGAATATTATAACCTTTGCCCCGCAAGATGTTAGATGCCGTTTGAATTGAGAACCAAGAAAACCGCTTCCCCCCGTCAAAATAATGACTTTGCCTTTGACTGAAAATAAGTCTTTCATCTTTTATCAATCCTTGTTCTTTATTCAGGAACCAAAGGAATCATCATATTAGATTCCAGCTCCTTCCTGTCCAGAAACGGCCATTGATCTTCCAACGGTTTGGATATCATAGTTCCGTCTTCTCTTCGTTGTGATGCCACTTTGGGTGACACTTTAAAGCCGGGAATGACCATTACATCACAGATGACAGGTCCCGGGAAATCAAGTACTTCCCTGATTTTTACATCCAGTTCGCTGGCATCGTTAATCCTGACAGCCTTTATTTTATAAGCCTCCGCGACTTTAACTATATCGGGCAAAGTCAGACCTGAAGAAGGGTCATTGCCGACATAATGTCCGCCGAAATGTGTTTCCTGCATGGTTCTGATAGAAGAATATCCATTATTGTTCATTATGAATATTTTGACCGGCAAGTCAAGCCTGCGCAGTGTTTCCAGTTCCTGAATATTTAACTGAAAACCGCCGTCACCGGCTACGCAGATTGTTCGTTTCCTGTTGTTGGCAAGGCATGCCCCAACGCTGGCGGGCAACTCGAATCCCATAGGACCGAGACCGTGATTAGTGATGAATTTCTGGTTTTCTTTGATTTTAAAGGCCTGAAAATTGTACTCAGCGGCGGTGCCGGCACAGCAGGGATTGATGACGTCATCGCTTGTTGCTTCCCGCGATAAAGTTTCAATCAGCGCATATGGATTGACCAATCCCGTCTTATTGAAATATTCGCTGGATACAACAGGATATTTCTTTCTCCATTCTTTAATTTTATTTTTCCAGAAGCTTCTGTCTTTGATTTTGATATTATTAATTTGAGTAGCTATTTCTTCCAGGACGACTTTGGCATCGGCGATTATTTTTAAATCAATATGGAAATCGAGCTTCCTGATTTCGTTTTTATCTATATCAATGACGATTTTTTTTGCGGCTCTGGCGAAGGATTTGGTATCGAAACCCGTCTGCGTAAAATCCATTTTTGAACCGATGCACAGTAGCAGATCGGAATTCTGTACGGCGAAATTGGCGGAACGCTCCCCCAGTATTCCGCCGCGTCCCGTGTATAATTCATGCTCTTCATGAATCAAATCCATGGCTTTCCAGGTGGGAATGACAGGTATGTCGAGCTTTTTTATAATATCCAGAAAGAGTTTTCTGGCTTTTGCTATTTTTATCCCATCACCGGCGATGATAATCGGCCGCTCGGATTTATTCAGAAGTTCTGTTATTTTTTTAACTGATTTTTTAATTAAAGATATGTCCGGCTTTTTTTCTTTAACTTCTGCCAGATTAAAACCACTCAGCGCGGTTTCATCAATGATACTTCCCTGCACATCCAGTGGAATATCAATCCAAACCGGACCAGGCCTGCCGTTTTTTGCCAGATACAGGGCTTTTTCCAGATGATACCTGATCGACTCGGGCTCCATTACCGTGACAGCGTATTTTGTTATGGACCGTACCAGAGTAACAATATCCGCTTCCTGTACGCCCAATTGCCGTATTCCCTTTCCCGTCATCATATCCGATCTTTTCACCTGTCCGGAAATGAATAAACAGGGAACCGAATCAATCCACGCGGCGCATACACCCGTGATGGAGTTCGTGCCACCGGGGCCTGTAGTTACGAGCCCCACACCGAGATTATTGGTGTGCATGGAGTATGATTGAGCGGCAACGGCGACCGCCTGTTCATGCAGACAGCACACGCTCTCCAACTCCTTGAGTTTGCCCAGCGAATCAACCAGATGCATAGCGCCACCGCCGGGAAGATAGAAAACATGCCCCACTCCCAGTCGGGTTATAAAATGCATTACATAATCTGAAAGTTTCATTTTTTATTGGATTCTTTCTTTTCTAAAATCAAATCTATGAGTTCCCTGACGGCGCCGTTTCCACCGGATTTTGCTGTTACAAGTTTTGCCACGCTCTTTACACTGGCATGGGCGTTAGCCGGTGCGGCTGAGAAACCGGCAAGTTCCAAGGCTTTTAGATCATTTACGTCATCACCCATAAAACAGATTTCGGAAAAATCAAGACGGTGTTTTTCGGCAAAAGAACGAAGAGCTGAAGCTTTATCTTTATATCCTTTATATATATCGGTAATTCCCATTTTATTGGCGAAACGATCGATCAGGCCATTGTCTTCGCCGGAAATCAGAGCAAATATCAAGCCCGCTTTACGTCCTAAAGATACACCCATTATGTCTGAAAAAGAAAATTTCTTGAGTTCTTCTCCATCAAATCCCCAGTAGAAAGATCCATCTGTTAGAACACCGTCAACATCCAGAGCAACAGCTTTAATATCTTTCATAATTACCGGCCTTTTCTGCGGAGTTTGATTATTATCGGCTTCTCACTTTCGTAAACCTGTTTTACGCCGTCACCTAAAGACATTTCCACCAACCGGATATCTCTGACTAATTTTATGAGACCACTGGGTCCTAATGATGCAGCTTGATCCGAGCCCCACATAGAGCGCTCAAGTGTTATGTGTCTTTCCACGACACAGGCCCCCACAGCGACGGCAGCGCTTGAAGAAGGGATGCCTGTTTCGTGTCCTGAATATCCAATAGGAACATTATACCTTTCTCTCAAGGTTGAAATTACTTTTAAATTAATCTCATTGTAATCCGATGGATAAGTGCTGCAGGTATGCAGAATAATCAAGTCTTTCTTGCCCAGAACTTTTACTGCATGATCAACCTGCTCAATTGTGCTCATGCCGGAAGAGAGAATCATAGGTTTTCTCTTCGCTCTTGTGTGTCTTAAGAGTTCATTATCTGTAAGGCTTGCCGATGCTATTTTGTAACAGGGGACATTGAACTGATCTATGAAATCAACGGAATCTTCATCCCAGCAGGATGCGAACCACATGATTTTTTTTGCCTTGCAGTACTTATTGATTTCTTTATATTCTTTTAAGCCGAATTCCAATCCGTATTTTAAATCCCCGTTTGTATTGCCGAACGGACTCTCACGAGGTTTTGCCAATTCTTCCGCTGAATAGACTACATCTACCGTACGCTTCTGAAATTTGACAGCGTCACAACCGGCGAAAGCCGCAACATCAATTAATTTTTTAGCGATATTAATATCACCGTTATGGTTAATGCCTATTTCCGCGACAATGAAACAGGGATATCCATCTCCAACTTTACGATTGCCAATGGTTACACTATTCATTTTTATTTCTTTTATTATTTCCTTTCTTTGTATTTTAGATATTTTATTGTTTTTTTAATTGCATCATGAAGTTTAATTCGCTGCTTTAAATTTAATTTTTCCCTTGCCAGTTTTGTTGAGGGAACGTAGCGATCAATTTCTATTTTTATATCCGGTTTTTTGGAAATGACAATATCTTTTTTTATATTCAGGATTAAAGAAATCATTTCTGCGAGTGAGCGAATATTGATTTCCTCCTCAGAGCCGACATTATAGGGCAGACAGGATTTGCCTTTTAAAAATATAGTCCATAAGAAAATCGTTAAATCCGCCGCGTATAAATAGGAACGAACTGCCGTGCCGTCGCCTTTAACAACTATGGGACCGCCATTGAGGCCGTCACGGATGAAATTTCCAATCGCCCACTGCTCGTCAAGTCTTTGATATGGACCAACAAAGGCAAAACATCGAGGGATTTTTGCTTCAAAACCATATTCCCGGGCCTTCAGCGCAGTGAGTAATTCCGCCGCTCTCTTCCCTTCAGAGTAAGCGGAGCGCCAATCAACAGGTTCAGGGGCTCCCTGATAATCTTCGCCAATGCGGGCTATTTCAGCGGGCTGTTTGCCATAAATCGCACCGGAACTGACCATCAAAAACTTTTTTATTTTACATTTACCGGCAAATTCAAGTACACGGCGTGTTCCTTCAACAATTATGTCGAATATTTCCAAAGAGTCTCTTTCATTTCGAGGTGAATTCAGTGATGCCGCGGCGTGAATTATATAATCAAATTTGCCCTTAGGAAAATCAAACGAACGAACATCTCCGGTATGAAAAGATATAAATGGTTTGTCTGTTAAGTGAGGAGCTCTTTTCCGAAAATCTTCCACATTTCTTGTCAAAACAAGCATTGAAGATTTTAAATTTAACTTTTCATTTGCCCAGGCAAAACTTTCCAGAAACCAGCAGCCGAAAAAACCGGTTCCTCCGGTAATAAAAATTTTTTTCCCCCGCAATTCCTCCCACAGGCCTTTTGTATGGGCAAGGATGTGCTCCAGATCTTCCTTCAGGGGATTATTTTCAATTTTTTGTTTTTCTTTCAATTTTTAATAATTTCCAGTCCAAAGTCTCTTAATATCGAGATGTTAATTCTTTTATCAAATTTCCGCCTGATAATTCCGGCAACTTCATCGGAATAACCGGCAGCCATAACAATAATTGCGTCAACAGGATCTGAATATAGTTTATCGGGTGCTACGATGGGAATGTGAGTAGCAGGCGTGAATTTGCCCTGTTTAAACATTGCGGAATCTATCACGTATTCGATTTTTCCGGATAAATTTAACAAGGAAATAATTGCCAGAGCCTGATGTGATGCCCCCCAGATCGCCACTTTCTTATTTTTAAAGATGGATAAATATTTTTCTATTTCTTTTTTTAGTTTAGCCTGATGGTTTTTAAAATCCGATAAATCTGTCTTTCTTTTCTTTTTTACCCCATTAGAAAATTGAGCAATTCCCGTCTCTTTCCCGTATTTTACTTTTCCAGATTTTCTTGGATGATTTCTAACGGGGCGAACGACGGCGGACATTACATAGTCGTACCATTCCACTTTGCAGTCAATAATTTCAAAACCATTCAACCCTAAAGTTGAATTTAAAGTTTCTCTGGTAAAATAGAAAAGGTGATCACCAATAAATTCAGAAAAAAGTTTTTTTTGCAGAATCATATCGAAATTGGGCACTTCAACAAGTCCGATACCGTCATCCGTTAGATTATTATATATTCCCTGCAAAACTGAATTTGGTTCGGGGAGGTGTTCCAAGAAATTTAGTATGAAAAAAGCATCAAAAGGGGTGTTATTTAATTTATAGTCAGCGCTTTCCACAAATCCGGGAAAAACTTTCAATCCGTTTTTCACACAGTACGCGACTGATTCTTTCGAGTACTCCAATCCGTAAGCCCGAGGTACAAATTTCTGCATAATGGATAAAAACTCTCCCTTACCGCAGCCGATTTCGATGATTTTTTTCTTTTGCAGGAAATATTTCTTTACGAAATTGTTGAATTGCTTTCTACGAAAAGCTTTCATTTTCGCCGATACGGCGGAGGCACGGATAACTTCTCTGTAATAGGGAACTGGAGGAGTGTTCAATTGCACCAAACCACAACCGGAACACTGACAAACTTCCCAATCAATACCCTTATCGTTTTTTATAGATTTGATATCCGGCATAAATTGAGCGCCCTTGGGCATATTTTTGTATTTTAATAACGGCTCCTTGAAAAATTTGTGCTCGCATACTCTACACTTATTAACTGTAATAAAATTATTCATATGGACATCTGATATTTATATTAGATTCTTTAATAAAATAATTCTTTATAACGGTAATGTATAGGAAATTTGCATTTTATGTCAATTAGTTTTATCCTCAAAACTCTGTTTGGCAACTGATAAAAATTAAAAATTCTCTTATAGAATTGTTGTTAAGAATTGTAGTTTTTCCGATATTCGTGTATGTGATATCGTAGTTGAGAATTTAGAGATTACGTTTTTAAGTTAAGGATAAATAATAGAATTCAAGCGAGGAAATTTTATGAAAATAATCATTCTGGCAGGTGGAATGGGAATGAGGATGAGAGAAGAAACCGAGTATCGGCCTAAGCCTATGGTGCTTGTAGGCAATCGTCCTATCCTCTGGCACATAATGAAGTCATACATGTATTACGGTTTTAATGATTTTATTATCTGTCTTGGATATAAAGGGGAAATGATTAAAGAATACTTTCTTAATTATGAAGCGTTTAACAACGATCTGACAATTACATTCGGCAAAAAATGTTCTACGTTTATACATAAAAAAAACACCTTTGATGATTTTAAGATAACTCTTGCTGACACCGGATTGGAAACAATGACCGGTGGCCGCGTGCTGGGAGTGGAAAAGTTCATAGACTCTGATGATTTTATGCTGACATACGGCGACGGAGTTTCCAACATAAATATAAAAAAACTTTATGATTTTCATAAAGCGCATAATAAAACAGGAACGGTGACGGGGGTGCATCCGGATTCCCGTTTTGGCGAATTGTTCATAAAAGAAAATGCCGTTGAAAAGTTTTCCGAAAAACAACAGGTGAAGGAAGGATTTATCAACGGCGGATTTTTTGTCTTTAAAAAATCTTTTTTAAAATATTTGAAAAAACATGCGGATTGTTTTCTGGAACAGGAACCGATGAGAGATCTTACCAGAGATAAAGCTTTGATGGTTTACAAACATGAAGGTTTTTGGCAATGCATGGACACCGCAAAAGATGCTAAATACCTCAATAATCTGTGGGAAAAGGGCAAGGCTCCCTGGAAGGTCTGGAAATGATGAAAAAAGTTTCCAAAAATTTCTGGAAAGATAAAAAAGTTTTAATAACCGGTCATACCGGTTTCAAGGGCTCCTGGCTTTCCTTCTGGCTCAATGAGATGGGTGCCATTGTTACAGGTTACGCCCTCGATCCTCCGACAAACCCCAGTTTTTTTAAACTGTTGAATTTGAAATCAAAGATAAAGTCTGTTTACGGCGATATTCGGGATTTAAATTCCGTGAAAAAACATGTCAAGGGCGCAGAGATTATTTTTCACTTGGCCGCGCAGGCTCTGGTTCTCGAATCCTATAATAACCCAGTAGAGACTTATACAACAAACATTATCGGAACTGTCAATCTTTTCGAGGCTTGCCGGGAACAAAAAACTTTGAAAGCCATCATTAATGTTACGACGGACAAGTGCTATAAAAACAGGGAAAAACCGGAAATTGCCTATAAAGAAAGTGAACCGATGGGCGGTTTCGATCCCTACTCCAATTCTAAAGCCTGTTCCGAACTTGTTACAGATTCATACAGAAAATCATTCTTTAATTCGGGAGCAAAAATAGGAATAGCAACGGCAAGGGCCGGAAACGTTATCGGCGGCGGTGATTTCGCTTACGACAGGCTTATCCCGGATTGCGTTCGCGGTATTATGAATAGGCAGAAAATAATCATCAGAAATCCTTATTCAACCAGACCCTGGCAGCATGTTCTGGATCCTCTTTCCGGATATTTAATCCTCGCGGAGTCTCTTTGTAAATCACCAAAAGAATTTTCTGAAGGCTGGAATTTCGGACCAAAAGAAAAGGGTGCGAAATCTGTTATTGAGGTTGTCAGGACATTCTGCAAATTGTGGGATGATGAAGTAAAATATCAAATTAAAAAGGACCCCCGGGCTCGCCACGAAGCAAGTTATCTGAGACTTAATTCATCCAAAGCGCAAAAGAAGCTTTTATGGAAGCCAAGATGGGACAGTGAAACAGCCGTCAGAAAAACGGTGGAGTGGTATAAGGCCTATTTAAACAAGGAGAACTTGGAAAAACTGACGTCGGTGCAGATAAGAAGCTATTAATACTCCAACAAGAGTAACGAAATTGGGCAATGTGGACACTGCATTTGCCACCACGGCGTAGGAGACTGTGGCGTAATTCGTTTTTGAGTCATTTCGACGCGAAGCGAGAAATCTTTAAGGTGGTGATTGACAAGACTTCTCTCCAGCAGAGAAGGATTATAGGTATTCGCTCGAAGTGACAAAGAATGTTATTCCGAATCCGCCGAAGGCGTGTGAGGAATCTTAGAAGACTTCTCGGATTAAGACTTCTCCCCGGCATGCGCCGGGTCGAAGTGAC
>JAFGLS010000013.1 GCA_016927935.1 Syntrophaceae bacterium | reverse complement strand
TTCAGCCTTCTGAATTTTTGTCCATGTATACCATCGTTATTATTAGGCTATTAACCTATTCCAGACCCCGTTTTTCCGTATTAAGCCAAAGTCTTCAACTTTCTAACGGGTAGGCTCACACGGGGCATTAAACCCCATGTTCGCTGAAAAAGGAAGAACCATCATCCTCACTGCAAGCAGCGAGGCTTTCTAACTGGGTAAAAGAAATAAACTTTGAAAATCAACATTACATTTAAAGATATTAACGTAATGCTTTCTTGATTTTTCTGGTGTAATCCGAAACGATTTTTACTAAATTGCGATTATTTTTGTTCTCGTCAATCAGGCGAACAACCGCGCTGCCTATAACTACTCCGTCAGCGAAGCGGGCGATTTCACGCGCCTGTTGCGGCCTGGATATGCCGAAACCAACCGCTATCGGCAAGCCTGTTATTTTGCGGATTTTTTCCAAATCTTTTTTTATATTTTTTACTTTCGGTGCGGCAGTACCTGTGATACCGGTGATGGAAATGTAATATAAAAATCCCGTAGAGATATCGGCAATTTTTTTTAATCTTTCTCTATCGGTAGTAGGAGCGATAAGAGAAATAAAATCTATTCCAGCTGCATCCGTGTATTTTCTAAGCTCCCTGGCTTCTTCATAAGGTAAATCAACAACTAAAACTCCGTCCCCTCCTGCCTTGCGGGCGTCGTGAGCGAATTTCTTTACACCATAAGCGAAGATAGGATTGAAATAGCCGAAAAGCACTATAGGAATTTCTGAGGATTTGCGCACTTCAACAATCATTTTCAGTACTCCCTCCAGAGTTGTACCTGCCTTGAGTGAACGCTGAGAAGCAGCCTGGATAATGGGTCCGTCGGCAGTGGGATCAGAAAAGGGAACACCGATTTCCAGAATATCCACTCCGGCCTTTTCTAAGGCAAAGATTAATTTTTTTGTGATGTTTAGTGACGGATCACCTGCCGTTAAGTAAACAATCAGCGCCTTTTCCTTTTTAGCGTGTAAGGTTGCAAATTTTGTTTTAATCCGTTTCATTATCACTTAACTCCCTTCTCGATGACTATCTGCGTATCTTTATCACCACGTCCTGAAAGGCAAATAACAATAATTTTGTTCCCGTTCATTTTAGGTGAGATCTTCATTGCATAGGCAAGCGCGTGTGCGCTTTCCAGTGCCGGAATTATACCCTCCTTTAGGGATAAAAAGGAAAAAGCATTAATCGCTTCTTTATCCGTAACCGTGACATATTTTACTTTTTTTGTTGTGTGAAAATAGGCGTGCTCCGGGCCAACACCGGGGTAATCCAGACCTGCGGCAATGGAGTAGGCATCCCGCACCTGGCCGTATTTATCCTGCAGGAGATAAGTTTTGTTTCCGTGCAGAACTCCGACTTTGCTGCCGTTGATACTGGCCGAATGTTTGGACGTATGCAGGCCGTAACCGGCCGCTTCCACGCCGTACATGGCGATGTTTTTATCGTTAAGAAATGGATAAAAAATTCCCATGGCGTTGCTGCCTCCTCCCACACAGGCAATGAGCACATCGGGGTTTCTACCTTCCAGTTTCATTATTTGTTTTTTAGTTTCTTTGCCGATTACCGTTTGAAAATCACGCACCATTCGTGGATAGGGATGTGGTCCGGCGGTTGTGCCGATAACGTAAAATGTGTCTCGCACCGATGATACCCAGTAGCGCATGGCTTCATTCATCGCATCCTTGAGCGTTGCCGTGCCGCTTTTTACGGGTATTACTTCCGCACCGAGAATTTTCATCCGAAAAACATTAGGGGCTTGACGACGGATGTCTTCTTCGCCCATGAATATTTTGCATTCCATACCAAAGAGAGCCGCAACAGTGGCCGTGGCCACTCCGTGCTGACCTGCTCCTGTTTCAGCAATAACTTTTTTCTTACCCATCCGGTGCGCCAGCAGCGCCTGTCCCAATGTATTGTTTATTTTGTGTGATCCGGTGTGGTTTAGGTCTTCGCGCTTGAGATAAATTTTCGCGCCGCGTAAGGATTCGGTCATCCGTTTTGCGTAATAAAGAGGCGTAATGCGTCCGGCATATTCGTGCTGATACCATTCAAATTCCTTTTGGAAATTTTTGTCTTTTCGGGCTGCATTATACGCTTTCTCCAATTCGATTAGAGCGGGCATAAGAGTTTCTGCGGCATAACGACCGCCGAAAATTCCGAAATGGCCGTTTCTGTTAGGTAGTGTTTTAGTCATATTTACCTCTTTTTAAAGATTAGTTGTGGATTTTTGGGTGCTGTGTCGGAAACACGAATAATATCAAATATTTGAGACAGTTTCCTGTGGTCTTTTTTGCCGGACGATGATTCCACTCCACTGTTTATATCCAGTGCCGCAGGCTTTACTGTTTTTACAGCATCGGCAATATTTTCGGTATTTAGTCCGCCGGAAAGAATAAGAGGTTTCCTTTTACTGAGAAGGAAGGCCAATTCCCAGTTGGATTTTTTGCCGGTGCCGCCATAAAGATTGCCCCGGCGGCTATCCACAAGTATGGCCGCGACATCATAATCAAGAGCGTGTTTTATATCTTCATTATTTTTTAATTCGACAGCTTTAATAATTATTGATTCCGGAAAATGACGACAATATTCAGGCGATTCGTCTCCATGCAATTGAATCATGTCCAGCGTACAAAAATCCCTGATTTTGTTTATTTCCTCGGGCTTTTCGTTGACAAATACGCCGACTTTCGTCGGTTTATCCGGTAAAACACTGATTATTTTTTTTGCATCATCTGGTTTTATATAGCGGGGCGATGGCGGATAAAAGATAAATCCCACAGCTGCCGCACCGCATTGCGCCGCAACTACTGCATCTTCCTGATTGGTTATACCGCATATTTTAACCTGTATCACCTCAAAGAGCTCCTTTAAATTCGCGCAATTTTTTGCCGATGTCCGGCGCGGTGACTAGATTTTCACCGATTAAAAAAGCATTAATGCCGACTTGTATCAACGATTCAATATCTCTTCTCTCTTTTATGCCGCTTTCCGCCACGACTATTTTATCTGCGGGAATCAGCGCCCTAAGCCTTCGGCTTGTTTCGATATTGGTGATGAATGTATCCAAATTGCGATTGTTGATGCCAATAATCTCTGCTCCGGCTCTAAGCGCTATATCCAATTCTTCCCGGGTGTGAACCTCAACCAGCGGGCTTAAGCCAAGTTCTTTGGAGAATGAAATAAAATCGGCAAGTTTTTTCTCCAAAGCGCGCACAATGAGCAAAATAGCGTCAGCGCCGATTACCCTTGTTTCGTAAATCTGTATTTTGTCAATGATAAAATCTTTGCGTAACAGGGGCAGCTTTATGTTTTTTCTTATTTGGGTAAGATGATTTTTGTGTCCCGCGAAATATTTTTCATCAGAGAGCACGGAAACAGCCGCCGCGCCATTTTTTTCGTAAATTTTTGCGATTTTAAGTGGATCGAAATCGTTAACCAGTCTGCCGCGGGAAGGAGAAGCACATTTTACTTCGGCGATTATGTTACAGACACCGCTTTTCAATGCTTTCTGGAAATTGCGGCACGGCTCCAGGCCTGCAATCTTTTTTTGTAGTTGCGCCTGTGTTGTTTTCTTTTTTAATTGCGCAACTTCTTCTTTTTTCGTTTTAATAATTTTGTCGAGAATCATATCTTGTTAAATTTTACCATCACATAAATCCCTCCTTTTTTAAAGGAGGGCTAGGGAGGATTTTATATGAAGTGCTCATTATCCCCATCCGCTTCGCTGCGGGGATAGTTCGACTTACGTTTCGAGCTTCACTTCATTCGCTCTCAACGAGCCTCACTAACTATTACTCAGTTCAACAAGCGATTGCAGTTTCTTTGCCGCGGCTCCGCTGTCTATGCAATCAGCCGCGATCTTCAGTCCTTCTTTTATATCTTGCGCTTTTTCTCCGGCGATAATAGCCAGCGCCGCGTTAATCAAAACAACATTGCGGCAGGCACCGCTTTTCCCCGCCAAAACATCTTTGGTAATTTGAGCATTAAAAGCGGGATTGCCTCCGCGAATGGATTCTAAAGTATCAGTTCTGCCGAAATAATCCACCGGATTGATGTTGTATGTCCGGATAATTCCTTCCTTCAGTTCCGCAACGCGTGTTTCACCGGTTATCGTGACTTCATCCAGTCCGTCCAAGCCGTGAACGATAAAGGCTTTTTTGGTTCCCATATTCTTCAGCACATCGGCAAACATCTCCGTGAGCTTCGTATCGTAAACACCAAGAAGCTGGGCGGTGGCTCCCGCCGGATTGGTCAATGGTCCCAGCATATTGAAAATTGTCCGAATGCCGATTTCCCGCCGCGGGCCTATCGCGTATTTCATCGCGCCGTGGAGTTTGGGCGCGAAAAGAAATCCGATGCCGATTTGCTGAATGCATTCTTCAACAATTTCTTGGTCGGCATTGATATTGACGCCGAGAGCTTCCAGAACGTCGGCGCTGCCACATCCGCTGGAGACGGCACGGTTTCCGTGTTTGGCAACGGTAAGACCTGCCGACGAAACAACAAAAGCCGTAGTGGTTGAAATATTGAAAGTGTTTAGCCTGTCACCGCCCGTTCCGCAGGTATCCAATATAGTTGAGGAACAGGCATTGATGCGAGTGGCCTTCTGGCGCATAATGCGTGACGCGCCGGTGACTTCTTCCACCGTTTCGCCTTTCATGCGCAGCGCCGTGATTAGAGCGGATATTTGCGCCGGCGTGGCAATTCCCTCCATGATTTCGTCCATTGCGGACATCATTTCCACTTCCTGTAAATCAACCTTTTGGACGGCTTTTTCTATTGTTTCTTTAATCATAATCAACGATCCTTTTCTTTTAGATATTTTAGAAAATTTCTTATGATGCGTTTTCCCTGCGGCGTGAGCACCGACTCGGGATGAAACTGAATTCCTTCCACCGGATAAACCCTGTGCCGCAATCCCATTATTTCGCCTTCTACCGTTTCTGCGCTGATTTCCAGGCAATCAGGCAACGTTTCCCGGGCAACAATTAGTGAATGATAACGTCCAGCCGGAAAAGGATTAGGCAGTCCGGCAAATATGGTTTTGCCGTCATGATTTATGGGAGATATTTTTCCGTGCATGATTCGCCCGGCACGCACAACTTCAGCTCCGAAGGCATAGCCTATGGACTGGTGACCCAGACATATTCCCATTATTGGAACATCCTTATAAAATTCGCGGACAACGTCAACCGTTATTCCCGCCTCCAACGGTGTGCATGGGCCGGGAGATAGAAAAATAGCTTTTGGTTTTAAACGTTTTATTTCGTCAATTATTATTTTGTCGTTACGGTACGTTTCCACCTTCTCTCCCATCTGCTCTAGATACTGGACTATATTAAAGGTGAAGGAATCGTAATTATCAATCATTAAAATCATTTTTTGCTCCTAGCGGCCGTTCTTTATTTCAAAGCCGCTGGCAGCAAGCCGCACGGCCTGCAGCATGCCGCGGGATTTGTTCAAAGATTCCTGATGCTCCGATTCGGGAACGGAATCGTAAACAATTCCAGCTCCGGCCTGGACATAGACCCTGCCGTTTTTTAGGACTATTGTGCGGATAGTTATGCAAAAATCCATATTGCCGCTGAAGCTGAAATAGCCGACAGCACCGCCGTAAGGACCTCTTTTAACTTTTTCCAGTTCGTTGATAATTTCCATTGCCCGCACCTTGGGCGCGCCGGTCAAGGTGCCTGCCGGAAAAGTTGCCGCCAGAACATCGAAAGAATCCTTGCCTTTAGCCAGTTGAGCGTGGACATTGGAAACAAGATGCATGACATGCGAATATTTTTCCACCACCATATACTGATTAACCTGAACGCTGCCTGTCTGCGCCACCCTTCCCAGGTCGTTGCGTCCCAGATCAACAAGCATCACATGCTCCGCCCGCTCCTTTTCATCGGAAAGCAATTCATCAGACAGGGCGCGGTCTTCCTGTTCTGTTTTGCCCCTTGGTCTCGTTCCGGCTATCGGACGCAGTTCCATGGTATTTTCCTCTTTGCGCACCATTACTTCCGGTGAGGAGCCGATGAGTGTCAAATCATCCATCTTCAAAAAGAAAAGATAAGGGGACGGATTAACAAAACGCAGAGCCCGGTAAAGGTCAATGGGATTGCTGCGGCATTGCGTTTCAAAGCGCTGCGACAGCACTACCTGAATGATGTCGCCGGCAATTATATATTCCCTAGCTTTCCCAATGGCGGCTTTGTATTCTTCGGGCAGCATATTGGATTGGAAATTTACGTCATTTCCTGTTGAAGTCGTTATTTTATGAGATGCCGCTGCGGATATTGTTTCAATCATCGTCTCGATTTTTTGGCATGAGTCTTTGTAACTTTCCTTCAGCGAATCTTTTTCTTTAATATAAGCGCAGGCAACCACTTTGATTGTATGACGCACGTTGTCGAAAATCATGAGGGAATCGCTGATGACGAAAATGGCTTCATCCAGATTCAAATCATCCGGCGGGCTGGACGGCAGCTCTTCAAAATAGCGCACCATTTCGTAACCAAGGTAGCCTACTGCTCCGCCGTAAAAACGGGGCAGGCCGGAAATGGCGACCGGCATGTAGCGTTTAAGCAATTCGCGCAGAAAATTTAGGGGATTGCCTTTATGTTCATGGGTTGTTACTTTACCATTTTCTTCAATAATAACTTTATTGCCACAAATCCTGAAAATGACTCCGGCATCGGTTCCTAAAAATGAATAACGTCCCCACTTCTCTCCTCCCTCAACGCTTTCCAGAAGGTAGAAATGTTCCTTTTTTTGTAATTTCATTAAAACGGAAACCGGTGTTTCCACGTCGGCAAGTATTTCGCGGTAAACCGGAATCAGGTTTCCTTTCTTGGCTAGCTTTTCAAATTCTGCAAAACTTGGTTGATACATAAAATTTACTCCTTAGTATTTTGCTGCTTGAACTTTCAAGTCTGTGTCATAGTAAAAAGTTATGTCACTTCGACCAAAGGGAGAAGTCTTAATTTACTATCAGATTAAGATGCCTCTTCCCGACACGTCGGGATTCGGAATGACATTCTTTATGCAACTTCTAGTACAATTCTGCCACCAAACTTCCGTCATAGATTTCTTTCAGGTTATTCACTATGTTTCTGAAGCTTGGGTCTCATTAAAAAAGGCCGTGATTTTTTAATCACGGCCTTCGTGTGCTAAAAACAAAAAAGCCGTGAAGATCCCGGAGGTTCTCCACGGCTTTAACTTTATTTAAAAAAGATCAGCGGCGGAAAATCCTCCCTGAGAGATTCCACCACCACCAGTTATTAAGAATTAAAGTTTTAATCGTTGTTTTCATAAATCACTTTTCGCTTTCAATGTTGAGTGTATATAGCAATGAGATGATAATCTGTCAATAGATTTTTAATGATTTTTAATGAGACTCGCCGAGAACAAACGCAGCGAAGTTCGAAGCGCAAGTCGAATTATCCCCGAAGCGTAGCGGAGTGGGATTTTATTTACATTTTAAGAAGCGATCTATTTAACTACATACCAATATCGGCTGTTATCTAATCTTTCTTGACACATGTCGGCAGATTTCTATATAAGCTATTAAAACCTTATGAATTTTGGCGTATCGGGAAAAAGTTTATGGCATTATGGGAATCTGCTTTAAATGTTGTTAAAAATATAAGAATTCAGGACATTCTGGATGTAATTATCATTGCCCTAATGATATTTGCCTTTTTGACCTGGTTCAAAAAAAGGGCTTCCCGTTTTGTACTAATCGGTATAACGCTTTTGGGCGGCATTTATCTTGCGGCACGTTTTTTTCAGCTTTATCTTACAACTATTGTTCTTCAGGGTTTTTTCGCTATTTTGCTTTTTGTTTTAGTCGTTATCTTTCAGGAAGATTTGCGCGGTTTTTTTGAAAGACTGGCCTTGCTGGGCAATATCGCAAAGAAATTTCCATCTCTTTCCGGCTTGAAAAGTACGGCGGAAATAATTTCCCAGACTGCGGCAAATCTAGCCAAGAATCGGTTCGGCGCTTTGATTGTTCTGCAAGGAAGCGATCCTCTGGATAGACATATCACCGGCGGAACAAATCTAGACGGCATTGTCAGTGAGCCGCTTTTGGAAAGTGTTTTTGATCCTCATTCCATTGGTCATGACGGAGCCGTGATAATTTCCGGCAACAGAGTTACTAAATTTGGTTGTCACCTGCCGTTGTCTGTAAATATTTCAAAACATGGGAATATAGGATTACGTCATACAGCCGCCGTCGGTCTTTCGGAACGCTCTGATGCCATGTGTGTTGTCGTTTCCGAAGAACGGGGAACAATATCTCTGGCCTATCAGGAAGATCTTACCGTTGTTCCCAGCGCTGCTGTTTTAAACGAGACGCTGGAGCAGTTTTATATCCGCAACACGCCGACAAAAAAATCACATCCCGCTCTGAACTGGCTCAAGGAAAATACGCGGGAAAAAATTATCGCCTTGGGTATTGCCTTCCTTTTATGGTTTGCTTTTGGTTACCAGAGAGATATTGTCCGCCGTGACTTCATTGTTCCCATTGAATATAAAAATGTTCCGAGAAACTGGCAGATTGATGAACCGCAGGTTACCGAAACAAAGGTTGTGCTCCATGGACCAGAGCAGGCTTTTCGTCTTCTTGATGAACATTCATTAAAATTGTCTTTGGATTTGTCCGCTGTAATGGATAAAAAACGCGAATTTAACTTAACGTCCGATATGGTTAATGCTCCGTCAAGTTTGAGGGTTAGTGATATCTTGCCTTCAAAAATCCGTGTCTATGCATCTAAATCTATCCCCTGGACTTTTCCCGTTCATGTAAACACGCAAAATTCGTTGGCAAAGAATCTTTCTTTGCAAAAAATCAACATTGCTCCGCCGAGGGTTCGGGTTTTAATCAGTTCTCAGGCCAAGCCGGAAGAAATTAAAATAGAAACGGAACCGATTGACCTGCGGAAAATATTTTCTACAACGAAGATTCATACGAAAATAGTTTTGCCTGCCGGAGTTTCTTTCCCTGAAGGGAAACCGCCATCTGCCAGTGTATTGATCAAGGTAAAGAAAAAATCGTCTTCTTGAACGAGGAGCAAATATGCGTTCTAAATTCCAGAAAAGACCTAAAAAAGACAGACAGACTGAACGAGGTTATGAAAGTGCTGACGTTCATTGCCGGGTTATATGGCATGAATTGTAAATGCCGGAATTGGAATTCCGCTGGGGATATTTTGGCGTTTTAGGGATTATGCCAGGTGTTGCCATACTGATGTTAATTTATTTCAGAAAAAAAGAAGTGGTTATAAGAGATATGTATTAGATTAAGCATTTTGTTTCTGAAACTCAGGTCTCATTAAAAAGTAGGAGGTTTAATATGAGTGTTTTTGCAGCAAGCGATATAGTGGAGGTTGCCATAAGAATTGAAGAAAACGGTTTTAATTTCTATAAATTTGCCGGGAAGCTGGCTAAAAAGAAAGAAGAGAAAAAATTTTTTGCCGAGCTGGCAGAAGCAGAAATTGCTCACAAAGAAATTTTTGAAAAAATTCTGGCCGGTGTGGAGAAAAGTAATGCGTCGGAAAGTTATGAAGGAGAATACGGCGCTTATTTGAGGTCTTATGTGGATAATAATTTAATTTTTACCAAGGAAATTATGGACAAGCAATTGTCTAAAGTTAAGAACACAAAATCCGCACTTGATTTTGCCATTCAAAGGGAACTGGATTCCATTTTGTATTATCATGAAATTAAGAACATGGTACCGTCATCTCAGCATGATGTAATTGAGAAAATAATTGATGAGGAAAGAAAACATTTCCTGTCTTTGACAGAAATGAAAAAAAGCCTGGCATGATAGATTAATATGTCTTTGAAATATTATAAGAATCGGGCTGCCTATAATAAATGTTGTCTGATTTTTTTACAAAGAACAAGATGTAATTAGTTGTCCTCAACAAGGGTTGACCTTACAATGAGTATCTACGCTATCGATAATGAGGGTATTTCTTTTTTCCTGAAGTCTCCATTTTCAAACAAGTAAATTTATGCTAGGTTACAACCCGTAATGGTTGAAAATCATTATTATCTGTATATAATATATATATAACATCTTGAAAAAAGAAGTAAACTCCGTTAGAAAGTCTTCAACTTTCTAACGGGTAGGCTCACACGGGGCATTAACCCCCGTGTGAGCTGAAAAAGGAAGAACCATTATCCTCGCTGCAAGCAGCGAGGATTTCTAACGGGGTAAAACGGCACTTAATCTATCTAATGGTCTTTGGAGGGGGGAGAAGATGGATCTGGAAGAATTGAGATTTAGCGAAAAAAAAGTAAAACTTAGCAATCAGGATATTGTCAAATTAGCTTATACCACAAAAGAAATAATAGAGCCTATCTGTAGCCAGTCATTTTCGTCGAAGGGTGAAAAACTGTCTCCTGATCAAGTTAATTGTTATAGAGAATGCTTTTATATAATTCGCAATCTTTTAAAGAAAGCCGATAAGGAGTACCTGGATAAACATTCTGAGCTTTGTGATTTTTATCGTAAGAGTAGAAAACTGACCGACGAAAATGGCCGGCTACATTGGTATGAGGATATACAATATAAAGATGATGTATAATCCTGAAACTCTTGCTGAAAAGTAAGCGGGATTTTGTGTTTTAAGGAGGAGATATGAAGAAATGTCCTTATTGTGCTGAAGAGATTCAGGAAGATGCTGTCAAGTGCCGATACTGTCTTTCTGATTTAAGTTCCGGCAAACGTGCCAAGTCCAAACGAAGCAAAGATGAAGATTATGATGAAGATGAGGATAACGGCAGGCATTTTAAGTCG
>JAFGLS010000089.1 GCA_016927935.1 Syntrophaceae bacterium | reverse complement strand
TTCCTTGGCAAAGTACATGGCCATGTCCGCATTTTTCATCAGAGTTTGTTCATCCTCTCCATCCCTCGGGTATACGCTGATGCCGATGCTGGTTGTCACGCGGCATTCCTCTCCCAGAAGAACCATCGGTTTCATGATAGTGCTAAGAACCTTTTGGGCTACGGTGGCGACTTGATTCAACTCGGACACTTCCTCAATCAGGATGACGAATTCATCTCCTCCCAGCCGGCCGACAATATCATCTCTTTCTTTGGGACGGCCGACAACATCAACTGCCCGCAGTGATTGTCTGAGCCGATTGGCCATTTCTTTTAACAGTTGGTCGCCGGCATCATGCCCCATTGAATCATTGATAATTTTGAAGCGGTCCAGATCGATGAATAATACGGCAAACTGCCGCTGATGCCGCTTGGCTGATTTGATTGCCTGATTCAGCATCTGGCCGAACATCATCCGGTTGGGCAGTTCCGTTAAAGTGTCGTGTGTGGCCAAATATTGAATCCGCTCTTCGGCCAGTTTGCGCTCGGTAATATCCCGGATAACGCCTCTAAATCCTGTCGGTTTTCCTGATGAATCTTCCAGTAACGATATGGATGCATCAATGTACCTTTTATTGCCGTCTTTTGTTTTAACCTGAAAATCGATTTCCGGAAGGGGCTCTCTTGTTTTATAAACTCTATTAAATGCCTGAAAAAGTTTTTTCGCGGTTTCTTCGTCTGTATACTGCCGGTTATTCATGCCCATTAATTCTTCTCTGGGATAACCATGGACCCGACACAACGAATCGTTAAAAAAGGTAAAGTTACCGGCAAGATCAACTTCAAAATAGCCTTCCTGCATATTTTCCAGAATGTTCCTGTATTTTTCCTCTTGCCTCTTAATATCACTGATCATCATCTTGTGCGACGATTCGTAATTGTAAGTAGCAGCGGTGATTATAATATAGATAATGATGAAGCGCACAATGAATGAAGAAGCGTACGGCGCGGAGTTCATCATGTGCTCAGGCGCTGTCATTAGAAAAATAGTTATGCATAAAAAGAGCAGAGAGAGCACCAATCCTTTTTTCTTTTCCGCGAGGGCAAATAACGCTATCGGCAGCACAAAAGCCCAAAAGAATATGGAGAATTCTGTTCTGCCTATGATAGTCGTAACACTGCCAAAAAGGATAACGCCGCTACCCTCCAGCCAGTCAACAACGTTCGTTTTCCCCTTCTTGCGAAGATAGAGCAGGATAAACAGACAAAGAAAGAAACCCAGAAAGTCCCACGCAACAATGGAGTAATGCCCTTTGTAAAAATGGTAGACGGAAAAGCCAAGCGTGAAAAACATCATTGTCAGAAGGAAAAATGCCGCTAAGATCCCTCTACGCCTCTCATCCGGATCAAGTGGCAATGAACCGGCAATCTTAGTCAAAAGGCGAACAAAACGTGAGCTTTCTTTATCCTCGGGAGATGTATTTTGCATTACAGGCATTTATAAATATCAATAATTTTTCGGATATCTCAATTCCGGCACTTGGGTAAGCCTTTTGTAGAAGTATCCCGGATTGAAATTCTTTTTTATCGAGATGGCTTTATTAGGACACGCGGTGCCGCAGCAGAAACACGCGATACAAAGAGTGACTCCTGTCTTCAGAGTAGCCACGTGCGGAATTCCTGTTTTCTCGCGCTTGTCTTTTCCGCTTAAGATAGTTATCTTCGTCGCCGAGCTGGTTTCAATGCATCCACCCGGACAAATCTTGACACATACGCCGCACTGCCTGCATTTCAACTCATCAAAGATAAGATCACCGCCCTGCATGTGTTTTATGTTGTCGTATGTCGGTATCCGCAATCTGTCTATCAGTCTGAATCTTTCCATTTTATTCACCCTGCCTTTCCACTCTCGGAGCGTCGTTAAGTCCTTTGTCATACCACTGCACCAGCTGTACTTCTCTCGGCACAATTCCGTCGGCTTTGGGGTTTGGCCAGCCGAAGGCAATACAGTCATTAAGACAATATGGGTATTTAATTCCGAATTTCTTCCGCCATTTGGGCAGATACATCAGCAATTTGACAAGACCAATCCAACAACTGGCCGCTCCCATGCTGTGCGCGGCCAGAACCATGTTCTGACCACAGATGCCGATGTCGGTGGGCGGGCTGGAAACTCCCCGCTTATCTTCCACCAGTAATATAATCGTCGGTGCACCGTGAAATATCGGCGTCTTATCCTGGGCAATCTGCGACATTAATCCAAAAGGTACAGGCTGAAGCTCGTTTTTGAGAAATCTTATCACCCACTTGACCCAGCTTAAGATATAGAGTCTGCGCAGAATATTGCCTCTGGTATAATCGATAAAAAACATAAAAAATTTGGCCACCTTTACCGCATCCTTCTCCATTTCGGCCAACATTTCCGGGCTTTTTACGACTATAAATTTCCAGGGTTGCATGTTGCCTGCCGATGGGGCGAACCGACCGGCTTCCAGAATCCGCCTGATCATGCTGTCGGGCAGGGGCTCTTTCTTGAATGAACGGATGCTCCTGCGCTCCATGATGACTTTTTCCACCGGATTCCACGACATGCCCTGTTCGTATTTTCCCAGCGGAGATAAATTTTCATTTTTGATTTCCATAACTCCCCCTGAAAAGATAAAAAGTATTTGTCTCCAAAGTATTCTGCTACTGACCTTCCTCGATAATCATGTCAATCAAATCCATTTTCCTTACCGGATGCATGCCCAGCAGGCATTGTGCCTGACCGGCGTCACGCATTCTTTTTTCCTGTCCGTAGTCTTTCATGTAGCCGTTGCCGCCAAGAAGCTGCACTCCGTCAACTGTGGCGCGGCAGGCCATTTCGCTTACATGAATGGCCACGGCGCGGGCGGTTTTCTCCCATCCTATCACTCCATTTTCCAGATCGTTGCATGCCCCTGCCAGAGAGCTTTGACCGACCAGCACTTCAACGATCATGTTCGCCAGAAGCATTCTAACTTCGGACCAGTTGATTATCTGCCGTCCACCCTGAAAGCGGTCCTTTGTGTACTGCAGGGCTTCCAGAAAAGAACCTTTCATAATGCCCAGAGATATGGCGGCGGCGGCGACGGACAGACGGGACTGCACGGCTTTAAAATATTTTTCTCCCTCTCCGGCTTTTCCAATAAGAATCGCCTCAGCATTTTCCAGAAAAATATCAACCGCCGGGCAGGCATGAAGTCCAAGACTATAAACCGGTTCTGATTTTTCTATTCCCTTTCCGTTTAAATCCAGAAGGTAATAGGAAATTTTATTGCTCTGCGTTGATTCAGCCGCGGGAATCACGGCATAGCGGGTGATTCCACCCAATACAAGAAAGTTAATCCTCCCGGAAATCTTTCCATTTTTATCAGCTACAGGCACGTCCATTTCGCCAATGCCGGTAAAGGAGGAAAAAGCAACCGGCAATACATCGTTGGCGCTGAGCATTTTATAAATGGCTTCGCAACTGCTCTCAAGCGCTGCCTGATTAATAATCTCCAGCGCGGCGGCATTGGTAAAAATAATTCCAGCCATGCTGGCATCAGACATACTTATTTTTTCAAGTATGGAAGCCAACGCTTTTTCGCCCATTCCTATTCCGCCATAGTCAGAGGGTAGATTTACCGAGAAAAACCCCGCGTCACAGGCATTCTTTATTGTGCCGGTAAAGAGTTCACCGAAGGGATAATGATCGTTTTCTTCCCTTTTCGGATGAAGTTCCTTGGCTGCGAACCTTTCCGCCATGTCGCTCATTGCCTGTAATTCTTCCTTGAATCCCTGGATTGCTGCCTGCGTTTGCGTACTCATTTTATTCCTCCGTTAAACATTGTTGATGAGTTTTTTATTTTAACTCCTATAATTAATCAATGATAAGCCCCGTTCCAGCGGGATAAGTCCCGCCCATGCGGGATAAGCGCGTTACAGCGTTTGCTTTCTTCCAGAACGCAAACGCTAACTTGCTAATGCGTAATGAATTTGTTTTCCAACAGAAACAAATTCAAACTTACTAATGCATTCCTGCTAAAAAACTTCCACCTCTTTCATATTGCGGCCCACCAGATTTTTGAAAAGGTTTATGCGGTTGAGCTGGTTGGTACCCTCGTAAATCTGAAGCAGTTTCGCGTCGCGGTAATATTTTTCCGAGCCAATATCGTGTCGGCAGCCGTCAATGCCCATAAGTTGGAGTGCCATCTGGCTGTTGATTATGCCGATATCAGTGCAGCCAACCTTGGTAAGAGAAGCCCATCCTGACTGGATTTCCGCCGACTTTTTCGGGTACAGGTAGAGATTGAAAAATCGGGTCAGTAAGGTAGCTACTTTCATATTAATCATCGGGGAAATCATCCTAAAATACCAGGACGGTAGATACAGATTCATATAATAAAAAGGCCTCAGAAAGAGCATCTTGGCCAGTCCGTGCAGCGCGTTCGCGTAAGCGGATTCCATAACAATCGCGCGTCCCATGTTGACGTTTTTATACATCTCGGCGAGCATGGACTGGGCCCACTGATGATTTATCAGCAGTTTCCCGTTGACCGTCTTTTTCCTGGCGTATTCCAGCGCTGTCTCATAGGCGCCCCTGGCGGCGCCGACCGCAAAAGCGCCCACACCCGCGCGGGTGGAGGAAACAATATAATCAATGACATGCTGTGCAAATTCGGCCACAGATTTCCTCGAAAATCCTGCCGGCAGGTCCGTCCACTGCATGCACACATATTTATCGGGGACAAAGCAGTCCTCGAATATCAGTTCGCTGGCCACGCAGGCCTTCTGTCCCATTTTCTTTTCATGATGGCCTAAGCGGAAACCTTTCATTCCGTTTCTTATAGCCAGCATTACGGAGGTTTCGGAAGGCTTTGTTTTATCTCCAAAACAGCTGAGCATATGCCACTTGGAAACGTGACCATTGGAAATGAACACCTTGCTGCCGTTTACGATATAACCGCCCTTAACCTTTCTCGCTTCGGTTCCAATCTTTGCCCTGTCGAAAAGCATTACTTCCTCAAGATCCGTTCCCGCTTCCGGTTCGGTATTGGCCAGCGTAATCAGACATGGATCACCAGTCTTCTCTCCTTTTTTCACATCCTTCATAATTTCATTCATGAGCTTCAGATTCCAACTGGAGCCGAGAGTGGCAAATCCCAGGTAATGAACACCGATAACATTGGAAAGCCCCGTGCAGACCGACGCTATCTCTTCAATGAACGGATACATGCCGATCATATTCATTCCCGCGCCGCCGAACATCTTCGGCACAAACAGCGTGAACAAACCCCATTCATTTGCCTTTTTGACAAAATCCCAGCATAGATAATTGTCGTCTCTGGAAACTTCTAAGTCAATCTGTTTATAGACCGGTTCAACAACTTCTTCGTTGAATTTTCTGGCGATGGCCACCGCGGTGTCAATCTGTTTATTGATCGCTTTGGACTTGGGGAATCTGCGGAGTGCCATCAAGCTGTTGATGACTTCATTTAATCGCGGATCCTGAGCAAGATACCTTGCCCTTTCTTTTCTTGTCAGTCTGATTCCTGACATTTACTTTCCCTTATTCAGCGTGTTGAACCTTTTTGCATCATTGTCTTTCTTGGAGAGATTTACTCCGCCAAATGCGTATCTTCAATTTTCAAAATGTTACTGTCAAAAAATATTATAAAGAATTTATTTTTTAAAAAACCTCCACTTCCTGCATATTGCGGCTAACCAGATTCTTGAAAAGGTTTATCCGGTTAAGCTGGTTGGTGCCTTCATAAATCTGCAGCAGCTTCGCGTCACGGTAATATTTTTCCGCGCCGATATCGTGCCGGCAACCGTCAATGCCCATAAGCTGGAGAGCCATTTGACAGTTGATGACGCCCAGGTCGGTGCAGCCGAATTTGGTAAGAGAAGCCCATCCGGACTGTATCTCCGCGGATTCCAGAGGATAACGATAGAAATTGACCCAGCGGAACAGCTTGGTCACGATTTTTAAACGAAAAAATGGGGAAGCTATGAAAGTCCAGTACCAAGATGGGAGGAAGCGGTCTGCGTAATATATCGGCAGGAAAAATAGCGTCTTAACCAATCCATGCATCGTATTCGCGTAAGCCGACTCCATATATGCGGCACGTCCTATGTTAATGTTTTTGTACATTTCGGCAAGCAGGGACTGAGCCCACTGGTGATTGATGAGCAGCTTGCCATTGACTGTTTTTTTTCTGGCGTACTCCAGCGCCGTTTCATATGAGCCTCGGGCGGCTCCAACGGCAAACGCGCCGACGCCGGCGCGTGTGGATGAAACAACGTAATCAATCAACATTTGGACGATTTCCTGCCTTGATTTGGAAGCATTTTCTGGAAATGCATTGGCATCGCATGCTATATATTTATCGGGGACAAAACAATCCTCAAAGATGAGTTCGCTGGCTACGCAGGCCTTCTGCCCCATTTTCTTTTCATGGTGGCCAAAACTAAAACCTTTCATGCCGTTTTTCACCGCCAGCATGACGGTGGTTTTGGATGGTTTGGTTTTATCAGTGTAGGCAATCAGCATGTGCCATGTGGAAACATGCCCGTTGGAAATGAATACCTTGCTGCCGTTGACAATATAGCCCCCTTCAACCTTTTGAGCGATTGTCTCAACCTTACCTTTGTCCATGAGCATTGTCTCTTCTAAATCCGTCCCAGCTCCCGGTTCGGTTATTGCCAGCGATATCAGGCAAGGGTTGCCGGTTTTCTCGCCCTGTTTCACCTCCCGGCATATCTCATTAATTACTCTCAAATTCCAACTTGAGCAGAGAGTGGCATAACCAAGATAATGAACACCGACAACATTGGCCAGGCCCACACAAACGGAGGCCAGTTCTTCAACGAATGGATACATGCCGATGATATTCATGCCGTTGCCGCCGAACATCTTGGCAATGAACAGAGAATATAAGCCCCATTCATTGGCTTTTTTAATAAAATCCCAGCACAGATAATCATTGTCTTTGGAAACTTCCAGATCAATCTGCTTATAAGCCGGCTTGACAACCTCTTCGTTGAATTTTCTGGCTAAGGCTACCACCGTTTCAATATCTTTATTAAGAGCTTTGGACTGGGGAAGTTTCTCGCGTGACACCAGAGAGTTTATGACATCTGTAATTTTCGGGTCCTGTGCAAGATATCTGTCTTTTTCCATTCTTGTTAAGCTGATTTTTGCCATAAAACCTCCTTTGGATGAGTTTTGCCTTTGGTTCCACTACAAAAAAATTAAACTTTTAAAGTTCAACAATGATATCTTTATGATACTTTTTCTTCGCCGATATACTGTTGCTTCTGGGCATCATACGTGCCCGCCGTAACGCCCAGCTTTTCCATCTCTTTCTTGATTATTCTTTGAGTTTCGGTTTTGGGAAATTCCTTGACTATTTTAACAAATCGCGGAACGGCAAACTTAGCCAGATTTTCCTTCAAATACTCGACAAGATCAGTTTCTTTCAGACTGTGACCTTCAACCAGGGAAACGCATACCATAATTTCGTCCTCGGCCAGTTCGGATGGCACGGCGTAAACGGCTGCCTCCACTACCGAGGGATGTTTCTGTATGGCATGCTCAACTTCATATGCCGATACGTTCTCACCCTTAATGCGCATGAATTCCGCATTGCGTCCGACAAAGTAGAGATAACCGTTTTTGTCCCTCTTGACGAGGTCTCCGGTGTATATCCAGCCGCCTTTAACCTTGTCATTACTGGCCTTTTCGTTCTTGAAATACTCCACTGATTTTTTCCTGCCTTTGGATTCAAAAATAAGCTGTCCAGGAGTGCCGTTGGGAACATCATTACCGTCATTATCCACCAGCCGGTAAACAGTATTGGGGGCCGGTTTACCGATGGAACCCGCCGGAGCGTTACCGATGTTCATGATGCTCTTGCCGCCGCCGTCTATTGAGCCATATGCTTCATAGATTTTAATTCCGAACCGCTTTTCGAATTTCTCCCAGTCGTCCACCGGACACGCAGCTGATACGGTAAATCGCACATTGTTATCCCGGTCATTTTCCATGGGCGGCTGTTTCATCAAAATGGGAATCATTGCGCCGATAGTGTTGAATTCGGTAATTTTGTACTTTCTTATATCATCCCAGAAACGGCTCGCCGAGAATTTCTTCGCCAGCACCACCTTGCATCCACGGTGCATGGCCTGTGTCACGCAAAGCCACAACGCATTGCCGTGGAAAAGGGGAAGGCAGGTATAAAGAATGTCCGATTTTTTATAAAGAGAACAGGCCGGTATAGAAAGCATTTTTAAGTTTGTTTTCCCGTATCGGTACATTACCCCTTTGGGCAAACCGGTTGTTCCCGAAGTGTAAAGAATGAAGCAGATGTCGTTTTTGTCATATTTTATATTTGGTTTCAGAGTTGATTTAGTGTAAGCGTCGGAGAGAGACAGCATCCCTTCGGGCAGGGAAACGCTTGCAGAAGAAGAACGATTCACTATAACCGTTTTTACTGTTTCAATCTTATCGGATATTTTTTTATATACATCGAGAAATTCCTCATCAATAACAATAAATTCCGCGTCACTGTGATTCAAGATATAGAGGAGACTGTCCCCCCGCAATGAAGTATTGATGGGAATCGAATACATCCCGATTTTCTGCGACCCGATATACACGTCCAGATACTGGGGGGAGTTGCCCATAAAGATGGCGACACCCTTGCCCTTGCCGGCGCCCAACGAAAGCAGATAATTGGCCATTCTGTTGGCGTTTTCATCCATCTGCCGGAAACTAAATTCCTTATCGTCATAGATTAAAAAAATCCTGTCTCCATACTTGCGGGCTTTTTCCTCTATCAGTTCGGCCCAGGACATGTCTTGAACAATTTCTTTATTTTTTATTAAGCTTATTAAATTTTCTCTGAATGTGCCGCGCCCTATTTCATCTTTGAATAACGTTAATAAACTTTTAATGAGCAAATATCTAATTCTTAAATTTGCATACAAATACATTTTATTCCCTTAATTTATTTGTTTTATTTCTATCGGTATTATATTAACTTCCATCCCCATCCGCCTATAGTGACCCCATGGTGCCCTTTAGGGTATTTAGGTTATTCGCTTCGGGGATAGTTCCACTTACGCTTCGAGCTGCACTTCGTTTGCCCTTAGCGAGTGTCACTATTTTGAAGGTGCCTCCAAAATATGAATACACATAGCGGCCTCTTCCTGTCCCAACGCTCCTCCACCGTTTTCAGCCATACCTATTTTCACGCCGGTTACCTGCCGGGTACCGGCGTTGCCGCGAAGCTGAGTAACCAATTCATGTATCTGCGCGAGTCCTGACGCGCCGATAGGATGACCCCGCGACTCCAACCCCCCGCTGACATTAATGGGAATCTTTCCGCCAAGTTTTGTTGCGCCACTCTCGGCAAAAATGCCACCTTCGCCCCCAGGGCAGAATCCCAGCGCCTCTGCCTGATGTAATTCACCGTAGGCTGTGGCGTCATGAACTTCGGCAAAGTGAATATCCTGCGGCCCTAAGCCTGATTTTTCATACGCGATTTTACTGAGACGTTCACCGATATCGATGTCGTCGAAACTGCGCTGTCGTCCGGAACCAAGAACGGAAGCCCTCACTTTTACGGCCTGAGATAAAAGGCCGAGCCTTTTCACAGTTTCTATATCGCAAAGGATTGCCGATGCGGCTCCATCTCCAATAGGCGCGCACATAGCACGGGTAAGCGGCCAGGTCACTAAACGGTCGGCAAGAACCTGCTCCGGCGTTATGGTAAATGTATATTGAGCATTGGGATTTAACGAGGAATGAAAATGATTCTTTGAGGCGATTATGGCAAGCTGCTCAATGCTGGAACCGTACTTTTTCATGTGCTGGCGTGCCGCAAATCCGTATACATCCATGAAGGGTGAATGATCACCGGAAGATAATTTTCTTAGTTTTTTCATCGTATCCTTATTAATCCATTGTCTGAGGACCACATAAACATCAAAAATATCTTTATAGTCTTTTATTTTCTGTTTAATGGTTTTGCTCTTCTTTTTCTTTTCTTTATCATAATATGAATATTTTTGTATATGTTCATTCATTTTTTTTCTATCTTCATCGCTCATTCCATACAAAGACAATTGATCCAAAATATTAGGAAGGTCTTCTATATCCAAGCCACCAAGGAAACCGGAAAACACAGCAAATTTATTGGGGTGATTTAATTTTTCGGCACCTACTGCCAAGGTAATATCGTATAGGCCGCTGGCTACACCAAGCCAGGCATGATGAAAAGCTGTTGAACCTCCCGCACAGGCGTTTTCCACATTAGTAATAGGAATTGCTTCAATTCCCATAGGACGCAGAGCAACCTGGCCCCTTATCGTATCCTGTCCCCTGGCGCGCCCCCATCCCGAATTGGAAAACCAGACGGCCTGTACCGCATCTTTTTCCAGACAGGCATCCTTCAGAGATTTGACAATTGTCATGGCAGCAAGATCCTTGATACTTTTATCCAGATATTTGCCAAATTTTAAAGTATCTACGCCAATTACATAAACTTCCCGCATCGCATTTCTCCATATTTAAATTATCTTTTCCTCAAAGCAAACATGTTGCTGCTGCCATACGTTTGTGGCGTTCACAATTCTGCACTAATTATTATTCAAGCCGATTAAGTGGTCTCGGCTATCCGTTCATTTCGGCTTTATAAATTTACCCAGCAATACCATACTTTTGCTGGCGATCCAGTCCATCATCCAAGTTGGCGTAATTGCGTGACTGTAAACTAATAACCTGGCCTCATAACCCACTAAGTAGCGGGCCTTGGGGCTTCTTGCGCTGAGAGCGCGAATGATTACCCTGACGGCCTTTTTCATGGATATCCCCATTTCCGCCTGCCATTTGGGAAAGACGCTCAGAGTCTTTAGCTCATCCCGATACAGGTCTCTGGACTGTTTAGGGATGGATGCCATCAATTTCTCGGTGCTGGTGTCTATTTTTTCCCACATGGGTGTTTTAATTGTCTGCAATTCCACAGAAGAGACCCTGATTTTCCACGGACGAAGTTCTATCCTGAGAGCGTTGGCCACGGCCTCAAGCGCGAATTTTGAAGCTGAATAGGGCGCCATCAGCGGCAGCGTTATCCTGCCACTCTCGGAGCTTGTGAACACGATTCTCCCCTGCGCCTTGCGTAAGAGGGGCAGAAAGGTCTGCGTCACGAAGATATGACCGAAAACGTTGACCCGTATCTGCTGTTCAAATAGTGCGATGGGTATTATTTCCAATGGCCCCTGGACCGAAATCCCCGCGTTGTTGAAGAGCGCGTCCAGGCCGGCGCCGCCGAGGGCCTTTTCGATCTCTCGCGCGCCGCGCTTCACGCTTTCATAGTCGACGATGTCCATGATCACCGGCGTAACTTTATTGGAAGAGGCGTCCCGCAGCTTTTGTGCGTCCGCCTCTTTTCTGACAGCGGCGAATACACGCCAGCCCTTTTCGGCAAGTTCCAGCGATGTTGCCCAACCGATACCGCTTGATGCGCCAGTTATCAGTATTGTTTTATTTATAGCCATTCTCCTTTTAGAAATATCAATGTTTAAATTTATAGAGTTTGCCTTCCTCCATGTGCTTCACTGTTTCCTGCACGATGCGATTAAGATCTTCAGTCGTGATCTTTTTGCGATTGATGGGATTGACATGTTCATCCAGATAATGGATGTAGGCCTGCATGGCATTTATCGTATCTTCGTTATCCAGACAGCGGATGCTTTGTTCGCTTTCAATGCTCAAGCCATGCCTCAAGGTGGTTTCCATGCCGTCATGCACGCATTTCTTGATCGCGTCCACGGCCGTCATGGGACGTTTGCTCATCAGATCGGCAAATTCCTGCACACGGATTTTAAATTCTGATTTATTGAAATAATCTGTAATTAATCCGATACGCCGGGCTTCCTCAGCATCCAACTGATTGCCGCGCAGCATCAGTTCCAAGGCTTTGGCCCGGCCAATTAACCGGGGAAGTCTCTGCGTAGAACCGCCGCCGGGCACGATATTCACCAGCACTTCCGGCTGTCCAAGCGTGAATCCCTGATCGCCCACCATGAAGCGCAAATCGAAACAGGCGGAAAGTTCGGTGCCTCCCCCGTTGCAATTCCCGTTGATGGCAGCGATGGTTATTTTATGGAGCCTTTCAATGGCAAAGTAAGTCCTTTGCATGATAAACCACAAGTATAAACTTGATGAATAACCGCTCATCATTTTGGCGATTTTCAGCATCAGCGTTTCGTACCAGCCGAAACAATCCATCAGCCAGTTGGTGTAGGTTGTCACGTATTTTAAAATGGCACCTGTTATTTTGAATTTGACAAGGAGATTGAGGAGTAATTTTTTGTTGTCAGTTGCTAAATTAAAAAGTTCGGGGATGGAGAAATGCATGATGTAGACATCTTCAATGCCGCCCGTCAGGATAAAAATTCTGACAGAATCGTCTTTGGCTATCTGTTTGACGATAGCAAACAGTTCTTCGAGCATAACTATGGTCAGAAAATTAACCGGCGGATTGTTTATTTCAACCCAGAGTGTATAATTTTCCTTCCGTGTTTTTAGATATTTATATTCCATAATCTTCCACTGTTGAATTTAGATACAGTGTGCATAGCTGCTAATGAGCTTAATCCTTATCAAGGTAAAAATGATGTTGTAAATAAATTTAAAACATGGTATATTAATTCGACTTAAATATTGTACCAATTATAAATATACATATTCCATAAGTCAAGTTCTTTAAAATATGTGTTTTAGGGCAAAATAAATGGACGAATTGCAGGCACATGAACGAGTAATTAACATTCTCGTAAAGCAAATTTTCAGCAGACAGCTTAAACCGGGAGACAAACTGCCTCCCGAGCGGCAATTAGCCAAGGATATTCAGGTAGACAGGGCATCGCTGAGAATTGCCTTAAAGCATATGGAACTGATGAATGTTCTTACCATCCGGCAGGGGGACGGCATTTATGTCCGTGATTATATGAAGGGAGCAAGTATCGATTTTTTGAGAATACTTTTTCTCCAGACAGAACAACCGGAAGGTGAATGGTTGGTAGATCCATATATTATGGACGAAATTTGGGAATTCTGGGCTTTTTTTCTTCCGGAAATGCTTAAAATTGCCGCCAAAAGAATAACACCGCGCGATATCAAAACCATGATGGATATATTTGATGAAGAACTGGCTAATTTGCATGACAGGAACCGTCTGATAGAATTGGAACTCAAATCTCAGGAGATAGTTGCCGAGACAGGAAATAACATTGTTGTTATACTCATAACTCATACCTGTCGTCCCTTACGCAAAAAAATGATAGAAATATTTTACTCTTCACTAGATGATGAACGGATAAAAAATCACATAGAAATGAAAAAAGAATTAATGCGATCATATATGACGTTGAACACAAAAGACACATTATCTATTATCGAGCAATATCGTGAACAACTCAATAGTCATCGAGCTGCAATGTGCAAATTGCTTTTAAAAGATTCAAATAAAAAATCAAAAATTAATAAATAATTATAATAATCTTACCATTGCCGGCACTTATTACCATCATGGCAATACAAATAATTATTCCGTTACACCTTTATAATTTCCGAGGTTCTTTAGAATTGATGTTTCACGAATATGCAGGATAAAGTATTTTCTCTTTGAAAAAAGAAAAATTTGGGATATTATTTCCCAAAAAAACAAACTTAAAAGGAGAAAATTATGGAATACCAAATTGTTTCTGGAAACGGATGGACGCCGGACACTGCTGTTAGAGAATTAGAAAAAAAGGTCCAAAATTTATTAAAAGAAGGATGGGAACCGATAGGTGGTATGGTCATAGCCAGTTTCAACGAAAACGCTTACCAGACACTTATAAGACGAAGTTCGGATAATAAGTAGAAAAATAATAAGCGCATTAGCCACTGCTATATCGAATGAAGTCCAAATACCAACATCGGTTGGCGGCGGCATATTTAATATAACGACCATATGTAATTTTACGTGCAAGTGTAACAAGTGTTATATTATTGTTTAAGTCAACATTTTTGACAAAAAACAATTTGTCATCTTCTCTTTTCATTACTTGCTCTGAACATTTTCGATAGAAGCTTGTTGATTACCGATATTTTTTGAAAATATTTTCGTTTATATAAAGTACCGTATTTATCGGGTAATTGTACGGTATTGCCAAATCTTTTTATCGGCAATATGATAATGTAAACTTTAATAATAAGGAAATTGCATCTTGTAAATAATTGGGAATATGATAGTCTAAAAACTAATCAAGTTAAATGTTGCATTAAGCCTTTTTAAATAAAAAACTTGAAAGTGTTTATTCAACAAAGAGGAATTATGAATAAAAAAATTTTTTTATTGCCTATACTTATGACGGTCATTGTCATTTTACTTCCATCTACAGTCTTTTCTGAATTGAAAGAAATTACAAATGAATATTGTGATGTATATTCAGGTGATTTAAAAAACAAGAAAAGTTTTGATGAATTCAAGAAAACCGTAAGTGAGAAGGCAAAAGAAAACGGTTTGAAAAAAATATTTAAAGAATTCCGATCACCTAACATTATTTCCGATTGTATTCGAAACGTCATTAATAATTATTTGGAAAAGGTTGAGGTTCTCAGACATACAGAACGGACAGAAGAAAACGGAAAAAAGATTTGCGAGAAGGTAAAAATAACTTTTAATCCGAAAGCGATAAGTAAATATCTTAGCCAGGAATCTTGTTTGAAGGATTGGGGGAAGGCTGACAAAGAATTTTTCGATTGGTGTCACGATATTGACGTGGTTATACCGGCGAAAAAAGAAAAGCTTAATATAGGACTGATAATTGAGACAAAAATTCCGAAAATTAATGTCCATAAAAAAGACGTCTTAGAGAAAGAAGAAGAAAAACAGTTTTGGGAAATGGTGGAAATTAATAAGGATAAATATAACTTAATAGACAAAAGTTCTTTTATTAAAGTCGCTAAGGAACAGAAAATACCTTTATATGGAATTACAGACAATGATATATTTCAATTAGGAAAACTTCTCAATCTTGACGTTATTGTCCACAGAATAATCAGCAAAAGCAGCAGAATAACAAAAGTACGGAAAATAAGCACTGGGAAGGTTTTGTTATTTACTGCTTATGAAACCGGAAGTGATTTATCCGAACCTGAAGAACCCGGGACAAAAGTATCCGAAACTAAAACATCCGAATGGGTGAAATACGGCAAGGATAAAAGCGGAACCCTTCACTTCTATAAAAAAGGCGACGTCAATAAAGATGGCAATATAGTAAAAGTATTAAATAAATGGGTTTTTTCAAAAAGAGAAATATCTGGTGCAATTCAATATAGAAGAGACAATAGATCATCAACTAAGGGATATCACAAGTTATCACACATGATTTATTTATCTGAAATCGATTGTCCGAATCAAAGTGAAAGAATTTTATATATATTTGTATATGATACCGATGAGAAATTACTATATTCCCATAATTTCCGTAACCCTGAATGGTCATTTATTAAACCTGAATCAAATGGAGAAACCATTCTAAAAGCAGTATGTAAATAGTTGAGTATTACCTTTCAATTGCTGACCCTTGCATACTTTTATGAAATCACCTAAAAATGTTCTGCTGATAATCAGAAGGTCTCTTGGCGATGTCCTGGCAATATCTCCGGTAATAGACATTCTTTCCCGCCGATTTTCCAAAGTATCAATTGATCTTTTGATTAATGAAGACACGATGGCAGCCGCGAAACTTCTGAATGGAACAAACAATATAATCCCTTTTGACAATAACTTGCTGACCAGATCAACAATGGGCTCCATTGCGATGCAAATCAGGTTAATTCGTAAAATATTCCGCCAATATGACTTGGCAATTTCCTTTACGTCCAATGAACGAAGCAACATATTTGCATATTTGGCGGGTCGAATATCCGTAGGAACAAGAGAACTCTCCTTCTCCAAAAACTGGTGGCATAGGTTACTCCTTGATGTTGGTTATTATAATAACCGGAAACGTCACATTCTGGAAAACAATGTTGAAGCACTTCGTCAACTTAACATAAACATCGACAGAATTGTGTTATCCGCACACTATTCAGACAAGACAAAACAAAAAGTGCAACAGATGCTAAAGGATCTTGGCATTGACCGATTTATAATTTTTCACCCGACTGGAAAATTCCTGTGCAGGTTATATCCGGGAAAGCCCAGAAACATTCTTTTACAGTTGCTGGACTCTCTGGATATTCCAATAATAGTTACCGGCGGAAAAAGTACAATTGACCAGCAGGTTGCCGCTGAAATGCCGACACTGAAAAATGTATATTCAATGATAGGAAAAATATCTTTGGAGGAATGCGCGGCTTTAACCGACATGTCAATGGCTTTTGTCGGAGTTGACACCTTCAACTGTCATCTTGCCGCAGCTTTCAATAAGCCGATTTTTGTTCTGTTTGGTCCGAACATACCGGAAACTTGGTCGCCATGGTCAAACGCCCTGCAGCGAGCAGGACAACGGGCGACACCGGTACAAACTTACGGTGATATCACCCTTTTCCAATCCTCCCTGGAATGTGTTCCCTGCGGCCACTCTGCCAGATGTGGAGGTCAGGACAGGCTCTCCCCATGCATGGCGGATATAGACCCGCATATTGTTTTTAATGAAGTTAAAAATTGGCTTTCTAAAGCCCTGTCCGAAAGTATGGAAGATGCAAAAAAAACAATTTTACCGACATAACAATTTTTCTACGTATATTATCTGCGATAAAGATTTCCTATCCGGAGAAATGCAAGTCCTGCTTAAAAATCCTGATGATTATATTCGCCGGGACAGCGCAAAAATAATCCAGAATAATTTTAAAAACAAAATCGTTTATTTTGTAATCGGCAATATTCCGATGATAATAAAGATTCATAACTATAAATCAATATGGCATAAAATAAGACGTTTTTTCAGAAGAACTCGGGCAAGCAGATCATGGCATTACTCTATTTTGTTTAACGAGAACGGAATACGGACACCCCGACCAATCGCTTACAAGGAAACAAGGATAGTCTTTCTTCGAGGTAATTCTTATTTCATATATGAATGGATTGATGGCATAAACGGCGAACAATACTTTGTGAACAATCAAAAAAATGTGGAAAAAATTAAAAAAGCCATCAATTCAATTCTTGAAATAACTTGTAAGATAAAAAATTTAGGCTTAATCCATGGAGACGTTCGACTTAAAAATATGATATTTAAGGGAGATGAAATATTTTTGACTGATTTTGATGATACAAAAAAAAGGAGGTGGTATAAACCGAACATTGTGAATAATCGTGATTTCAGAGGGTTGATCCATGATATTTATCATAACGTCCCACGTGAGTTTCAGCATTTTTTCATGTCCCGGATGGAATTGCTGGGTGATGACATCAAACATGTTGTGAAATCCTACTACCCAAAATATAATTGGGAAAAGTAATATTTTAAGAATTAATTTACATCAATCTTTTCATCAATCTTTTCTTGACATTAAGAAATCGCTTTTCTACAATCTTCTATGAGAAAATAGATTTTTTTGAAATCGAACTTGAAGAAAAATCGTTACAAACATTAGTCGAGGGAATGCTAAAGTGCCGGCATACATAACTCCTGAGAAAATTTCTGTAGTCTTGTTGTATAATGTTGACCCGAAATGGACACAAGAGGAAAAAGACGAAGTTATTCAGCTTACCAATGAACTTGGCGACGCTCTTCAAAATATCGGACATCCCACAGTTACTGTTGCCATTGATAATGAAAATATTGCGGTTCATCTTCAGCCCTTTGATCCCGAGAAATATATAATTTTTAACTGGTGTGAAAGTCTGCCGGGCATAAAACACAGTGAATGGCTTGTGGCAAAAAAGCTGGAAACGCTGGGTTATACCTTTACCGGCGCCGACTCCAAAGCATTGGCATTAGCTCAAGATAAAAAAATGGTAAAAATTATTCTCAATAAAGCCTCAATTCCTACACCGGCCTGGCGGATCTTCAGCTCTCCCGATGCAGGAGATTGGAAAATATTTCCGGCTATCGTCAAACCGCAAAATGAACATTGCTCTGAGGGAATCTCCACGGAATCCGTTGTTATGAATCAGACGGATTTAAAAAATCGCATATCATTTATTTTGAATAAATATTCCCAGCAGGCTCTTGTGGAAGATTTCATTGACGGGCGCGAGTTTCATGTCTCCGTCTGGGGAAATGAAAAATTAACAATACTGCCCGCAGCAGAAATGGATTACTCCTGTTTCAACAGCTTAAAAGACAGAATTTGCACGTACGAAGCGAAATTTATTCCCGGCTCCAAGCATTATGAAGAAATTAAAACCATTGTACCGGCTTCTCTCTCTCCTGATGAAAAGAAAGCCTTGGAAAAAATTTGCGAAGACACTTACAGAGTGATGGGTTGCAGAGATTATGCCCGAATGGACGTAAGACTTCGGGACAATTTATTTTATGTTTTGGATGTTAATCCCAACGCAGATATCTGTTCAGATGCCAGCATGGTCAGCGCCGCGGAAATTAATGGAATAAACTATGCACAAATGGGCAGTCGTATTGTGCAAATGGCCGCTCAAAGACATCCTGTTTTCCGAAAAATGACTAACAAATTGCCGCCATCTGCCAAGAATTGACTTTTAACCTTCCACAATTACGTAAGAAAAACATTGTTGTATAAAAATCAAGGCTGTAAACATAAAACACACCGGTATAGGATCTGATTTTCCGGAAAAAGTGAAACTCCCCGCGGCAAGCCGCGGATTATCAAAACGAACTTGCGCCCCAAGGGGCGAGGAATTAGACCCACATTTATCCCACTCTGCTTCGCTACGGGGATAATTCGACCATCAAATTTCAGTGCACTCCGCTTCTGAAATTTGGGTCTCATTTATCCCGCTCGGCCTATAGTGACCTTTAGGTTATCCGTTTCTGAAATTTGGGTCTCATTAAACTTAAAATTTAAGCTGTCTAAAAAGATAAAGTCGGGGCAAAAACTTCTTCCATAGGGGAAATATCCACGGATCCTCTGTCGTCAACATTGGTTTTGAATTGCCTGATACCCTGAGAGACCGCCTGAAGACTGAATGAAGAAGTGACCGCGCATGCTTTCATTCGGGAAAGCTTTTCTATATCAGATGATAAAAAATCAAAAATTCCTGTTATTATAGCTTCTACAATATTTGAGGTCACAAGACCTAAACGTCTTTCCCCGTAAAGGTCAAAAGCGAAGCTATCCAGAGCCATTTTGTCAACAGTTTTTGTTACCAGATAAGCGGCGTTGTAAATTTTATCATAACTGATATCGGAAACTTTGCCCAAACCGAATAAAAGCAATATTTCCGAACCAATTCTCGGAAGGAAGGGAATGACAACCTTTTCCTCAAATCGGCCAAAAATTATCTCCTTCTTGATTCCTCTGGAAATCAGACCATTGAGGCGCCAGTCAATAAAGCCGCAAACTCCGCGCGGCGGTTTTTCATCCGCAAAAATACCCAGAGCCAGGCATTTATGTTTTGGAAGATCGGGACTTTCCGTCGAGATACTTATTTGCATTTTTTTTATTCAGTTTAAGGTTAAGAGCGTCTAATATTCCATTAATAAAAGAACCGGAATTTTCCGAACCAAATATATTTCCCAGGTCAACTGCTTCGTTCAAAGTTACTTTCGGAGGAATGTCGTCACAGTAAATAAATTCAAACACGGCCAGACGTAAAATATTTACATCCACTTTGGACATTCTTCCCAGTGACCAGTTATCTGAACAATCGGCAATAAGTTTATCCAGTTCCTTTTTGTGTTCGCATGTACCCCGCACAAGAAATTCAGCAAAATCTTTTGCCGCTTTAGGAGCGACAAAATTACCCCAGAAAAGTTCTAAAGCATCCCGCGCGTCAATATCCACAAAATTAAGACTGTAAAGAACCTGTAAGGCAATTTCTCTTGCCTTTCTTCGACTGCGCATTAATTATCCAACCTCAAAGAACTGCTTATCAGATTGCCTAATTTTAATACTCCTGCGGCAAGAAACGATTGTCTAACTTCAAATCTTTTTGAATAAATCAACAATTTCTATTGCTGTCAGCGCCGCTTCGGCGCCTTTATTTCCTGACTTGGATCCTGCACGCTCTATAGACTGTTCAATTGTATCCGTTGTTAACACACCGAAAATTACGGGAACTTCCGTTTCCAGACCAACAACGGCAATACCCTTGGATACTTCGGCGCTGATGTACTCAAAATGTGGAGTGGCACCTCGGATTATCGCGCCCAGACAAATTACAGCGTCAAAGCGTCCACTTTTAGCCAATTTTTTAGCGGTAAGCGGCAATTCAAAAGAACCGGGAACCTTATAAATAACAATATCCTTTTCTTCGGTTCCGGCCCGCAGCAAAGCGTCAACGGTTCCTTCAATTAATCTCCCACAAATAAAATCGTTAAAACGACTGGCCACAATACCAAACTTCATACCCTTTGCGACAATTTTTCCTTCAATTATCTTTGGCATAACTTAATACCATCCTTACGTTTAATTTTAATAATCTTGTTGGGTAAATTTTATATTTTTAAAAGATGCCCCATCTTCTTTTGCTTTGTTTTCATATAATGTATGTTGTTCTCATTAGGATTTATTTCTATGGGAACTCGTTTGATAACTTTTATTCCATAACCTTCCAGTCCGACTATTTTTTTAGGATTATTAGTCAGCAAACGCATCTTGTGCACACCCAGATCAACCAGAATTTGCGCTCCAATCCCATAATCTCTCAAATCCGGTTTAAATCCAAGTTCTATATTCGCTTCAACCGTATCCTTGCCTTTTTCCTGCAAAGCATAAGCTTTGATTTTATTAACTAGACCGATTCCCCTGCCTTCCTGACGCATGTAGACAATTACACCTTTACCTTCTTTTTCTACCATGCTCATTGCCCGATGGAGCTGAGCCCCGCAGTCGCATTTCTGGGAGCCGAATAAATCTCCGGTAAGACATTCCGAATGAACCCTCACCAGCACCTCGTCTTCTTCATTTATTTCACCCTTAACCAAAGCAATATGCTGCCAGTCATCAACATCGTTTTCATAAACAATCATTTTAAATTCGCCGCCGAAACTAGTCAGGATTGTCGCCTCGGCCATCCGTCTGATAAGGGATTCGTTTTGCATCCGGTAATCAATAAGGTCGGCAATAGTGACAATTTTCAATTTATGTTCCCGCGCAAAAACCTCCAAATCGGGCATTCTGGCCATTGTGCCGTCGTCCTTCATGATCTCGCAAATCACGGCGGCTGGTGTCAAACCGGCCATACGACACAAATCAACAGACCCTTCCGTCTGTCCGGTGCGCACCAGAACCCCGCCTTTTTTGGCACGTATGGGGAACACATGTCCGGGGCTTACCAGATCATCCGGTTTGGCTGCAGGATTTACGGCAGTCTGAATTGTTGTCGCTCTGTCTGCGGCGGAAATACCGGTGGTAACACCGTGTTTCGCCTCAATGGAAACGGTAAATGCCGTTCCGAAACGAGACTGGTTATCCTGAACCATCGGCTTCAGATGAAGTTTGTCCGCGGTTTCTTCATTAAGTGTCAGGCATATTAAACCACGCCCATAGCGGGCCATGAAATTGATTTTTCTTGCCGTGGCAAATTGCGCCGCCATACAAATATCACCTTCGTTTTCACGGTCCTCATCATCAACGAGAATAATCATCTTCCCGTTTTTGATATCTTCAATTGCTTCCTGAATGGTGCTAATGGTCATTTTACTTTCCTTACTTATTGTGAGACTCAAATTTTAATGAGACCCAAGTTTCATAAACAAAGTGCACTGAAACTTGTTGGTCGAATTATCCCGCAAGCGAAGCTTAGCGGGACGAAAACAATCCCGCTACAAGCGGAGGGTATGACACCCTACAACTTGGGGAAGACTTGCCCTAGGGTTAATACCCGTGATTTAAAAACCATGCTTTGTGAGAAAATCCTTATCTATTCCCTTGTTGGGCTGCGATAATTTTTCCACATATTTGCCCAAAATGTCCGTTTCAATGTTGACCACATCGGCTTCTTTCTTCATCGCTAAAGTGGTGTTGGCCGCCGTGTGAGGGACTATATTAACATAAAAACGGCTTTTTTCAAGTTTGTTCACGGTCAGGCTGACTCCGTCAATGGCCACAGAGCCTTTTTCCACAATGTAGCGTGAAATATTTTCATTCATTTCCACAGCCATAATCAGCGAACCGGATTTCTGCGTCTGCGATAGAATCCTGCCCGTGGTATCAACATGTCCCAAAACAAAATGACCGCCGACAAATCCGCCGACCCTCAATGTTTTTTCCAGATTAACTTTCTGCCCCGCTTTCAACAATTTGAGATTTGTCTTGGAGAGCGTTTCCGCGGAAACATCCGCCTGAAAATTTTGTTCATTTTTTAAGGTAACGGTAAGGCAGACACCGTTTACAGCAATACTGTCACCGGAAGAGACTTCTTTCAGATTTATATCTGATTCAACTTCCAGAACAGCGTCCGCGCCCTTCATCGTCAGACGCTTTACTTTGCCCAATCCTTCCACGATTCCGGTAAACATAATCACTTTTTACCCTTGCTCAACAAATCTTTCAGTTCCGACATGAATTCACCAACATCACGAAATTGCCTGTACACAGAGGCAAATCTGACATAAGCGACACCATCGAAATTTTTCAATTCACTCATTATTTTTTCTCCGATAATAGTGGAAGAAATTTCTTCTGCCTGTATTTCCTGACAGGACTGCTCAACGTTTTCAACAAGTTTATCTATTGATTCCATGCTGATCGGACGTTTCTCACAGGCTTTTTTCAAACCGTTTAATATTTTCTGCCGGTCAAACTGTTCGCGGCGTCCGTCTTTTTTCACGACCATCGGCAGAATATCTTCCACATATTCATAAGTGGTGAAGCGCTTTGTGCACTTTAAACATTCACGGCGGCGGCGGACGGCTTTTCCGTCCTTGCTTATTCGCGAGTCAATAACTCTATTTTCCGCATGACCGCAAAAAGGGCATTTCATGATTTTGTCACCTCAATTTCTTTGGGTTGCTTCACGCTAATTGCCGCTTCTTTCAGCATTTCCGCGGCGAGTTTATCCTGATAACCTTCACGGATAACTATCCGGGCAACACCCGCATTAATTATCATTTTGGCGCAGATTACACAGGGATGATTAGTGCAATAAAGTGTTGAACCCTTGGTGCTAACTCCATGAAGCGCCGCCTGAATAATCGCATTTTGTTCCGCGTGCAGTCCCCGGCAAAGTTCATGACGTTCACCGGACGGAACCTTGAGCTGCTCGCGCAGACAGCCTACATCAAGACAATGCTGCAGCTTGGATGGGGCGCCATTGTAGCCTGTGGCCAAAATCCGGCTGTCGCGCACCAGCGCAGCTCCTACCGATCTCCGGCAACAGGTGCTACGCTTGGAAACAAGCTCGACAATATCCAGAAAATATTCATCCCAATCCGGTCTCTTTTTATTTTCTTGACGCAAACCAGTTGCAGATGATTTCTTTTCAGTCATAGACGATCACACTATCTGTTTTTCGTTTTATTACCATTACAGCTTTTAACTTTGCTCTGATACAGAGGAAACTTTTCACAAAGAGTTTTTACCTTTTCAGCTACTGCCTTAATTTTCTGTTCATCATTGATGCTTTTGATAACATCGGCAATATAAGACGCGATCAAACGCATTTCCTTTTCCTTCATTCCTCTGGTTGTCACCGCGGGCGTGCCTATTCTGATTCCACTGGTTATCTGCGGACCTTTGGTGTCAAAGGGAATACCGTTTTTGTTGACGGTTATTGAGGCGCGATCAAGAGCTTCCTGCGCCTCCTTTCCCGTTATATTCTTGTCCGTTAAATCAACCAGCATCAGATGATTGTCTGTTCCACCGGAGACAAGCCGGAATCCATGATTCTTCAGTTCATCGGCCATTGCCTGAGCGTTTTTAATTATCTGTTTCTGATATTCTTTAAAATCCGGTTGAAGCGCTTCCAGGAAAGCGACTGCCTTTGCGGCAATCACGTGCATTAAAGGACCGCCCTGCATGCCGGGGAAAACCCTGCTGTTGAGAGTCTTTGCGTAAGCTTCCTTGCACATTACCACACCGCCGCGCGGTCCACGCAGAGTCTTGTGCGTTGTGGTAGTGACATATTCACAAACAGGAACAGGTGTGGGATGCAATCCCGTGCATACAAGCCCTGCTATATGAGCGATGTCCGCCATGATTACGGCACCGACTTCATCGGCAACCTTTCGGAACTTCTGAAAATCTATTGTTCTTGGGTAAGCGCTGGCACCGACGATAATCATTTTGGGCTTGTGTTCTTTAGCCAGCTTTTCCAACTCATCATAATCGATTGTTTCCGTGTCCTTGCTAACGCCATAGGGAACAATCTTATAAAATTTACCGGAAAAATTGGCCGGGCTTCCATGAGACAGATGCCCGCCATGTGACAGGTTCATTCCCAAAATAGTATCTCCCGGTTGAGCAGCAGCGAAGTAAACAGCCATATTGGCCTGAGTGCCGGAATGTGGTTGAACATTGACATGGTCAGCGCCAAAAAGTTTTTTACAGCGTTCAATGGCGAGGCTTTCCACGATATCCATATATTCACAGCCTCCGTAATAACGCTTTTCCGGATAACCTTCCGCGTACTTATTAGTCATAACAGAGCCCTGAGCTTCCAGCACCGCTTCGCTGACAAAATTTTCCGAAGCAATCAGTTCTATTTTTCCCGCCTGCCGGCGTGTTTCCAAATCAATAGCCCGGCTTACTTCCGCATCAACTTTTTCTAAAAAAGACATGAAAACTATTTTCTCCTTCGCCTTTAATTTCTACATTCATCTTCAATTATATTTTACAATCCCCCTTCGCCTATAGTAACCCTCAGGTTATTCGCTCAGGAAATAATTCCACTTGCGCTTCGAACATCGCATAGCTCGCTCTCAGTGAGTGTCATTAAATTTTTTGAACAATAAAACAGCGTTGACACCGCCGAAACCAAAAGTGTTGGACATGGCCGTTTTTATTTCCTTGTGCCGTGAAACTTTAGGGACATAATCCAAATCACATCCCTCTCCGGGATTATCGAGATTTATCGTCGGTGGAATAATGCCTTCCTGCAAAGTTTTGACTGTGAAAATGGCTTCTATGCCTCCCGTCGCTCCCAGCATGTGGCCGGTCATAGATTTTGTGGAACTGACCATTAATTTTTCAGCGTGTTCGCCGAATAAAGATTTGATAGCCTGGGTTTCATACAAATCGTTAAGCGGCGTTGATGTGCCATGGGCGTTAATGTAATCAATGTTTTCCGGATTTAATCCGGCATCCTTTATAGCTATTCGCATGCTACGGGCTGCACCCTCATGACCGGGCGGTGGAGCTGCCATATGAAAAGCATCGGATGTGCAACCGTAACCCACAAGCTCCGCGTAAATATGCGCTCCTCTATTCAGGGCAAAAGACAGCTCCTCCAGAATAACTATTCCGCAGCCTTCGCCGATAATAAAACCGTCACGGTCTTTATCAAACGGACGGCTTGCTTTTTGCGGCTCATCGTTTCTAACGGAAATCGCGCGCATCGAGCCAAATCCGCCAACCGCCAGGGGAGTTACAGCGGCTTCCACACCTCCGGTAATCATCACATCAGCATCCCCGTAAGCAATGGTCTTGTAAGCGTCACCGATAGCCGACGTTCCTGCGGCACAGGCGGTAACCGTGCAATTGATTGGCCCCTTGGCTCCAAATTTAATGGAAACCTGACCTGACGCGAGATTGGCGAGAATTGCCGGAACGGCAAATGGAGAAATTTTACGGGGACCAGCTTCAAGAAGTTTTTTAAATTCGTCTTCCAATGTGGCGAGGCCGCCTATTGCCGAACCTATGATAACGCCTGTTCGTTCGGAAAATTCAGAGGCAACTGTTAATTTAGCGTCAGCCAGAGCCATTTCCGCGGAGACAAGAGAATAAAGAATGAAGTCATCGTAATGACGGACTTCCTGTTTGTTTAAATATTGCAGTGGGTCAAAATTTTTTATTTCACCGGCAATTCTGGTTTTATAAGAACTGCTGTCAAATTTCGTAATCGGACCGATACCTGACTTACCCGCAATGGCGTTTTTCCACGACTCTCCAACTGAATTTCCCAAGGGGGTCAAAGCACCAAGACCTGTTACAACAACACGCCTCTTCATCGGCTAAAATCCTGCAGGCTGTTTATTTAACACCTTTCTGTTTAAGAAAATCAACCACATCTTTAATTGTAGCTATCTTTTCCAATTCTTCATCCGTTATCTCTATGCCAAAAGCTTCTTCCATTTCCATGAGAAGCTCAACAATATCTAAAGAATCCGCCCCTAAATCATCAATAAAAGAAGCTTCCATAACGCATTCTTCTTTGGTTAAATCCAATTGCTCCATAATAATTTTAATGACTTTTTCTTCTAACGTCATGCAAAGTCCTCCTCAATCTTTGATTGCCTTGAAATTCTATTTTGTTTATCCGCTTCGTACAGGCGGTCAATTATTCTTATAAAAAAATATTGGGCTATTACCTTTAACTTGCTAATATTCACTTAAGTTTGAAGATTTTTTTCGGCCAATTAGTGATAAATGCAAGCGTCCTGCAAGCGCGATTTACTCTATTCTTTTTATGCTCTAATCACTCTTTTCCGCTTTTCTGTATTCTCTGCCCTTGTAGGTTTCACAAGTCGGACAGATACGATGAGGCAATTTCGGTTCATTGCACTGCGGACATAGAGATATTGAAGGTGATTTCAGAAAATCGTTTGCCCTTCTCTGATTACGTCTTGTTTTAGAGTGTCTCTTTACTGGATTTGGCATAAAATATCCTTTTTCTACGGTTAATTTTTTACAATAAAATTTTTCAATACGGCCATGCGGTTGTCCAGAGAATTGGAACTGCACTTGCAGGAAGAAACATTCAAATTAGCACCGCATTGCTGACACAAACCTTTGCACTCCTCACTGCAAAGCACTTTTATCGGTATCTGCAAAATTATCTGTTCACAGATGATAGGCGTTAGATCAATAAAATCGCCGCTATAGTGACTTATTTCCAACTCTTCCGGCTTCAGCGCGATATCTTTACCTGCCTCGGTTTTAGCGGGCATTAAAGTATAAACAAAGTCGCTGCCAATGGTCAGTTTTGTATTTTCCAGACAGCGGCTGCAGCAAACATCAATTAACGCGGAAAATGAACCTTTAATAAAAACAGTGCTGAAAGTTTTTGTTATAAGACAACTGACATCAACCTTATCCAGAGAAAAATCAGGTATTTCATCCTCTTTAAAACACCCTTTAAACCAGGCATCTCCCTCAGAAAAAACAAAGTGCTGCCCTTCCTCCGGAATAAGAAAAACGTTAATTTTCAAAGAATTAGCCATAAAAGCCCGCTGCCTGAAAAACTTCCGCACATTTAACCGTGCGAGTTAATTATAAAATCTTTTTGTTGTCAAGCATAATTTACTTATTCATATTTCTACTAAATAACCAATTTTAAAATTGATTTTAACCATCAGGATAATTTCTAATGCCTTGAAAAATCCGTAAATACTCAAGACACTTGACAAAAGGACGAACTCAATCCTATAAGGTCAGAAAAAATGCAGAAGAAAATAATGGAAAAAATCAGAACCCGTTTCGCCCCTTCGCCAACAGGTTTTTTACATATTGGCGGAGCGAGAACCGCCCTTTTCAACTGGCTCTACACACGCCATTATGGTGGAAAATTCATTTTACGGATTGAAGATACAGACCAACAGCGTTCCACCGACAAATCAACAAAAGCAATTCTTGATGCTATGACCTGGCTGGGACTGAACTGGGACGAAGGCCCTTATTTTCAGGCTCAACGAGTGCAGTTGCACCGTGACATGGTGCAAAAGCTCATCAAAGAAGGCAAAGCCTTCTACTGCAACTGCACACCGGAAGAACTCGAATCCAAAAGAAAACAGGCTTTGGCAACAGGCAAAAAACCAAAATACGACGGCACCTGCCGCGAAAAAAAGTTAACCAAATCGGCAAACAGCGTTGTACGCTTTCGCTCCAAACAAGACGGTGTAACGATTGTTGAAGACCTGATCAAAGGAAGAATTATTTTTAACAATGAAGAGCTTGATGATTTGATAATCGAACGCGGGGACGGTTATCCTACATATAATTTTGCCGTGGTCGTTGATGACGCTCTTATGAACATCACTCATGTAATCCGCGGCGATGACCATGTCAACAACACTCCCCGGCAGATTTTGCTGTATGAAGCGTTGGGTTTTGCTGTGCCCAAATTCGCACATGTTCCCATGATTCTGGGAAGCGATAAGACTCGTCTGAGCAAACGCCACGGAGCAACTTCGGTTATGGCCTACAAGGAAATGGGATATCTTCCGGAATCTCTGGTCAATTACCTTGTGCGCTTGGGCTGGTCTCACGGTGATCAGGAAATATTTTCTCTTCAACAGCTGATTGAACTTTTCAGCATGGACGCAGTCGGCAAATCGCCCGCTGTATTCAACCCCGAAAAGCTTCTCTGGCTCAACGGTCATTATATCAAGGCATCGTCTTCCGAGCGCCTAATAGAAGAGATGAAACCTCTCTGGCCTCTTGGAACCAGGACGGATGACGCGTCCTTTACTCAAAAAGTGATTGCCGATTTACAACCGCGCGTTAAAACTCTGGTGGAACTGGCCAATAGGGCTGATTTCTATTTTGCTGACGAGATTAAGTATGAAGAACAGGCCGCGCAAAAGTTTTTGACACAAGACATTTCCGAACAATTAAAAGCGATAGTTGTCGCGATTTCCAGCTTGCGGAATTTCAGCAAGGAAAGTCTTGAGGATTTCTTTAAGACCTTCACGCAAGAAAGAAATATCAAGTTCAAAGCAATTGCGCAGCCGCTGAGGGTGGCGCTGACCGGAAAAACAGTAAGCCCGGGCATTGACGAAGTAATGGTGACATTAGGGAAGGACAGAGTAATAAAAAAGATTAATAACGCCATAGCCTATATTGAACAACTCAAATAAAATTTTTCTACCATTAAGACTATAGGGATCATCTCAATTTTGCCTTGACTTTTACAATCTTATTAAATAGATACTCAACCTCAACTTTGTCGGGAAATTATCTGGAGACAGGAATAATAATCCTGAAAAACATTGTTTAGTTCAAATAAAAATCACCACCAAATGGTCCCATCGTCTAGTGGTTAGGACGCTGGCCTCTCACGCCGGAAACCGGGGTTCAAGTCCCCGTGGGACTACCAAAAT
>JAFGLS010000088.1 GCA_016927935.1 Syntrophaceae bacterium | reverse complement strand
GAGCTTGGCGCTCATCTGCACGAAGCCGGCGCGGATCTCCCCGAGCATGGCCTGGAAGCGGGTGTTGCCCATGTCGGTGTTGGACTGATGGCTGGCGTAGGAGTACAGCCTGGTTCCCCGCAGCTCGATGCCGCTGACCAAGTCGAGCAGCGCCTTCATGGCAACGGGGGTCTTTGTCCAGCCTTTGGCCGTTTCGTCGATGCGGGCGATGTCCCTGAGCACGGCCTCCTTCTCGGCCTGCCATTCGTCTGTGGAGGCATAAAGGTCCTCGATCTTCCAGGTGTGCTCCAGCGGCACCTGGCTGCGCTCCATCTGGGAATAATCGGGGATCTTCTTCATATCATCGTCCGCGGCAGCCAGTGGCGGTTGGAATGCCCAGAAGGACAGCAGAGCCAGGCATGCAATTTTATTCATTCGGCAAGATCCTCCATTTTTTTATTTATCCCAATACCATGCGGGTATACGGAGATGCTTGCGGCAAAGTTTTCCTGTCTTTGTTTTCTAAGGGGGGGAGATGCGGGAAAAATGGGTGAATAAGAAACTATCCTTTCATGCGATGGAACAAAGAAAGGGGCCGCTTCCTTTGCGGGAAGCGGCCCTTGAAGACTTGGATCCTTTGTTTAGTGGCGGAGCTGTTGCCCTACCTGGACTTCCAGGGGAGTCTCTTGCATCATTTTGCCCTGGGCATTGAAAATGCCTATAGAGAACTTGGCGTTGTTGTTCTTAAGGCTCTTGCTATTCATCTCGCCCATCTTGAACTTCAGAGTGTCGGGGAGCGGGCTGGTTTTGCCGAATTTGCCGATTTCTTTCACTTTCTGCCCGTTCTTGAGCAGAAAGACGCTGCCCTCGAATTTGTTGTGCATGATTTCCCTGAACTCGCCGAAATCGATCTTCCACCAGGGATCGGGCTCGGGGGGCCAACGGGGGATTCTGATATAATAGCGAATTTTTTCCAAGTGTTTCAAAATATCAGGATCGATGCAACGATAGATCTTGAACGTTTCGCTGAAATCGGAAATGCTGCCGGTTGTTGTCTGGACTTTGACAACGTAATCGCCCGGGGCCTTGTCGTCAGGGACATTCCATGAATATTCCCCGTCATTCGAGGTATGAGCTGTGAGTATGTTCCCGATCCCTCCGGGCGAGTAAGGGGCCGAGTACAGGATGATCTTCACAAAGGCGGACATCACTCCCGATTTAGTCCACTGGATCAGGCCGGCGCGCCCGGTGCACCACCCATGAGTTGCGCTCGGCTTGGTCACGGTGATGGACGGGCCGGAGCAGTCCTTGACCTCGAAGTTGGCGCTGTCGCCGATCACGGTTGAGTCATCCGTTCTGACTCTGATGAAATAATTTCCGGGTGCAACCGAAACAGGCACAGTCCAGGGGTGAGACCCGTCATTGGCCGTGCCATTGGCGATGGTTACGGTGGCAGCCGCAGATTCAGGGGACCCTGCCTCCCTCAAGCGGATGGCCACCGTAGCCTGCATGGGACCCGATTTCGTCCAGTTAATCATGTAGGGATTACCGATGCACCAATCATCCGTCGCAACAGGCGAGGTCACGATGATGGAGGCCGGGCAGGAACTGATCGTAAAAATAGCGCTGTCGCCGATCACGGTTGAGTCATCGGTCCTGACCCTGATGAAATAACTTCCGGGTGCAACCGAATTAGGAACTACCCAAGGGTACGAACCATCATTGGCCGTGCCATTGGCGATGGTTACCGCGGCGTCCGCGGATTCCGGGGAACCCGCCACCCTCAGCCGGATGGCTGCCGTTGCCTGCATGTCGCCCGATTTGATCCACGTGATCGTTTGGGCGCTGCCCAGGCACCATTCATTGCCCGCTGCAGGCGAGGTCACGGTAATGCTTTGGCCCCATAAGGCCACGCTCATGGTGATCGCGGCCATGGCCACGATCAGGAGTAATTTTTTCATTTTTAACAACCTCCTTGTTGTTGTTCATGTAATAGATATCAGTACTTAAAAAATATCTCATCTCTGCTGAAAAAAGAAATTCTGATTTGTTCTTATGGCCAACCATGCCGGTGGCACTTGGCCATGTGTTTCACTGGTTTATTATTTAATTTAGAAAATACAGTCATTTGACCAGGGCAGTACTTTGACTCCGGGGCGGGAAAAGCGCCTGACGATCACGCGGTTCTTGAATCTCAAGGCCCCAATGCTCCTCCCAATGCCGCTAAACCCAACCACGAAGCCTATCCCCGATTTATCCTGGCAGACAGATAATCCCTGACCGTTGCCTGGATCCCTTCTTCCAGCGTATAGGGCGGAGTCCAATCCAGTAACTCTTTGGTGTGCGAAATATCCACCTGTAGGGAGTCGCACAGGCGCGCGATTTCTCCTGAATGGCCGGTCAAACGGCCGGCAAGGCGCATGACGATTCTCGGTATCGGGAATAGCCGTGTTTTTTTATTCATAGCATTGGTCAGCAGGCGCAACAGTTGCGGGGTGGAGATATCCCGATCATCCGAAACCAGAAAAGTCTGTCCGACCGCCGCGGGATGGGTCAGGCACTTCAGGATCAGGTCGCACAAATTTCCAACAAAAACCGGATTGCGCTGGTTGCGTACTGCGCCCAGCGGAAGCGGAAGGCCGGATGCAGCCAGCTTCATCAAGCGCAGGAAATTGGCATGCACTCGCGGCCCGTAAACCAGAGGTGGGCGGATGATGACGAGGAGCAAGCCTGTCTCTGCCGAAATTTCTTTCAAGCCCTTTTCCGCCTCCAATTTCGAAAGACCATATGGGTCGTGGGGATGGGGGACATCCTGGGGGGAAAATGGCTGGCAATTCGAGGTGAGCCCGTGAACCGCGATGGAACTGATGAAAACAAAGCGCTTCACGCCGGCTTGCGCCGCCTGTCGCGCCAAATTTAAGGTCGAGTCCACATTCGTCTTCCTGAATTCAACCAGCGGATCCAGGCTGGTGTCCTTTACAATATGGACGCGCCCGGCCAAATGCACGATCGCCTCCACACCCGGCAAGGCCGCCGCCCAGTCGGTTGCTCCGTTGATCGAACCCACCGCCACTGCGCCGGGTTGCGGCTTGCGGACCACCCGTACCACCTCAGCAGCGGACGATTCCAGGGCCCTGCATAAGTGCGTGCCGATGAATCCGTTCGCACCGGTTACCAGTACTTTCACGGCGTTACTGCCCCTCGGTCAAACGACATTGGACGGTTCATGGATTTAAAGCAAATGTAGAGAACAATTCGTCCCATGTTTGTATTTTGCTGATAATGGCTTCCAATGTCAACAACACCCAGTCCTTCTGGATTTGCCGCGTGCCCAGCAGGACAGTTTATGGCAGAAACCCGCGAAGAAACGATAAATTGACAAAATATCGGCATTATGTTATTAAATTTACCTTATTATATTATGTTGGAGAGATGCTTTTTAGTTTGATACAAAACAGTAGGGCTACGCAAGTAGTTACCGGCGGCAGCTTGTTTTTTTTTATGAAAATCCTAACGATCCAGATTGAACTCTGTTCATGCCGGATTCTTGAGCGATCCAAAGGAGAGAACCATGACAACTGAGGCGAATCACAGATCAACCGTTGATGAAATTGATTTTACAGCGCTATTTGCCATTCTTTGGCGGCAGCGAAAGCTGATCGCCATTGGTACTTTGACAGCGACGTTGCTCGCGGCGGCGTTAAGTTTTTTCATCCCCAAAACCTATCGCAGCGAAGGGTTCTATCAATTGGGAAATCCGGAAAATAAAATCACTAATAAGACGGATGTGCAGAAAGAGAATTTTGTCGGTATCCCGATCCCTTTGTACAAGAAAAGCGCCCCGCAGTTTTTCAACCCTAATCGTCTTTATTTCTTTGCCAGAGAAGGGAAATCTTTCAGCGACGAAGAATTGAATCGCATTAAGGCGAAATTTCAGAAAGAAGGAGACATTAATAAATGGATCATCCCGATATTTGCTTACTCCAAAGGGGATATGCGAGAACTGGCCCAGTTGCCCAAGGATGAATCCAACTCAGTGCTGGGATTAAGTTTGAGTTATGAAGCCGATTCTCCACAAAAAACTTATAAATTTGTCAGTTTCATCGGCCAATATATACGTGATTGCCTATTGTATGTGTCATCGTACGATTATGTTAAAGATAATTATAGCAAGGTTATTTCGAAACTTAGTAAAAATGAAAACTCTATTATCGATCTGCAGTTCAATTTGCTGCAGAACATTAAAAAAATGCTGGATATCAAGGCTATTTTGACCAAATATCCCGAAGCGGCAAAAATAGAAAATCGCCAAATTGTTTCGGTTCAGGAGGGCGGATTCCGATTCCTGGGGCCGGTCACGCAATTGGTCGGCATTGAATCAACCCTGGCCGACCAGCGTCGAAATCTCGATGCATTGGAAAGGGAAAAAGAAATATTGATCATTCAAAGAGAATATTTTTCAAAGTGCAATGATGCGTTGAAAAAATTTAGCAAGCAAGGCGAAATAATATTTTCGCAGCTCAAATCCATCAAGCGTGAAGTGTTTAAAAATAAGGATTTCAGCAAGGGTACGGTAAAAGAGGTTTTCAATAATCTGAATATCGACCTTCAGACATTTGACCTTGCTTTTTACACCAATTGCCGCTTTATATCAGGTCCCACTGTGCCGACGAGACACATCCGTCCCCGAAAAAGCGTGATTGTTATTATCACCTGTTTCCTTTCCTTTTTCTTTTTCATAGTTTCAACACTAATTCTACATTGGTGGCAGAGCAACAAGAAACAGATTTTATCAGCCCCAACGAAATAGCAGAATAGATATTTGTTTAGGACGTTGGTATTTGGAACTTGCGATATGGAAATTTTAGTCCTATGAGTACATAGAATATGTCTTCTTCAATTTCAACCATTGCTGTTACGGGCGGTGCTGGTTTTATAGGTTCCAACTTTGTCCATTTTCTATTCAAGCAAGCCGATTTCAAGGGGATCGTTGTCAATATTGATAAACTCACCTATGCCGGCAACCTTGAAAACCTGGTGGAGATCGAAAAGAAACATGCCGGGAAGCGCTACTTTTTTAAAAAAGCCGATATCTGTGACCCGGAGAAAGTTTCCGCTGTTTTTACAAAATATGCTGTTGATACGGTCGTGAATTTTGCCGCCGAATCCCACGTTGATCGCTCTATCTATGGGCCAAAAGAGTTTGTCCATACCAATATCATTGGTACATTCACCCTACTTGAGGCTGCCAAAGAATCCTGGGGGGATAGGCAGGACGTCCTTTTCCACCATGTCTCTACCGACGAAGTGTTCGGAAGCCTGGGGGAAAGTGACTTTTTTTATGAAACCACTTCCTATGACCCGCGCAGTCCCTATTCCGCCTCCAAGGCCGCTTCCGACCACCTGGTTTCCGCTTATTTTCACACCTACCATCTGCCGGTCACGATCTCCAATTGCTCGAACAACTACGGACCCTATCATTTTCCCGAAAAATTGATCCCCTTGATGATCCTGAACATGCTGGAGGAGAAACCGTTGCCGGTTTATGGCGACGGCAAAAACATCCGCGACTGGCTCTTCGTTGAGGACCACTGCAGCGCAATTTATGCCATCCTGAAAAAGGGCAGGCACGGGGAGACTTACAACATCGGCGGCGAGAATGAGTGGACGAACATCGACTTGGTTAATCGACTCTGCGAAACTATGGCCAAGAAGAACAACAAGCCTAAAGATCATTATAAAAAACTGATCACCTATGTCAACGACCGCCCCGGCCACGACCGCAGGTATGCCATCAACTGCGACAAGATCAAAAATGAACTGAGCTGGAAGCGTTCGGTCACGTTCGAAGAAGGGCTGGACAGGACGGTCACCTGGTATTTGGCCAATTCGCAATGGATCGAGCATGTCCGAAACGGGGAATACCACAAGTGGTTGGATAAGAATTACCAAGGACGGTGAAGGGGCATGGGGTGAAAATCTGATGAAGGAAACAAAATTCCTTATTACCGGCGGCGCCGGCTTCATTGGTTCCAACATTGTCAAGAGTCTCTTGGCGCAGGGAGGACAGCCAGTTGTCCTGGATGATCTCTCCAGCGGATACAAAAAAAATCTGCTGCCGAAAGTGAAATTCATCAGAGGTGATGTGCGTGATCTAAAAACGGTAGGAAAATCCATGGCCGGCTGCAGCGTGGTCCTTCATCTGGCGGCCAGCGTGGGCAATAAGCGATCCATCGACGATCCTTTGACCGATGCAAACATCAATGTGATCGGCACCCTTAACGTCCTAGAGGCGGCGCGAAAGCATGGTATAAAGCGCATCGTTTTTTCTTCATCGGCAGGGATATTCGGTGAATTGAAAACACTGCCTATAGTGGAAGACCATCCGCAGGACCCCGATTCCCCTTATGGCACCAGCAAACTGGCCGCCGAGAAGATGTGCCTGGTTTACAACAAGCTGTACGGCATGCGCAACGTGTGTTTGCGCTATTTCAATGTGTATGGCCTGAACCAGCGCTATGATGCTTATGGCAATGTCATTCCCATATTCGCCAACCGCATACTGAGAGGGAAACCTTTGACCATTTACGGCGATGGCGAGCAGACGCGAGATTTCGTCAATGTCGCTGACGTAGCAGCGGCCAACATTGCCGCGGCTCTTTCCTCAGATGCTTGCGGAGTCTTCAACATCGGCAGTGGCACAAGAGTCACTATCAACGAATTGGCCCGCCTGATCCAGGAAGCGGCCGGAACAGAAGTGGGCAAGGAATTTGCACCTCCACGTCCCGGCGACGTAAGAGATTCTCTGGCCGATATCAGCGCTGCGAAAAGTGCCTTTGGCTTCTCGTCGGAAACAGACCTTGAAGATGGATTGGCTGAGTATATGGATTGGATAAAGCAGGATACTATCACGATCGATCAATCAAGGAACGCCAAATGAAAATAATTGTCCTGGGTGGAGAAGGGATGCTTGGTCACAAAGTATTCCAGAACCTTTCCACTCGCTATCCGGGGACGAGATGCACTATTTTTGGATCTCTGTTTGATCCATTTTATAAAGCCATTCCATTATTTGCTTCAAAAAACACCATTGAGAAAGTCAATGCCATGGATTTCCAGGCCTTGAAGAAGCGGCTGGAAAAAGAAAAGCCCGATTTTATTATAAACTGCATCGGCATCGTCAAGCAGCGCGACGAAGGCAAGATGGCTATCCCCAGCATCACCATCAACTCGCTCCTGCCCCATCTTCTGGCCGATTGGGCTGCAACTTGGGGTGGTCGTGTGATCCACTTTTCCACCGACTGCGTGTTCTCGGGCAAAAAAGGTAATTATTCGGAAGACGATCCCTCCGATGCTGAAGATTTGTATGGGAAATCCAAATATCTTGGCGAAGTTGCCACACAGAATGCTCTTACCTTGCGCACTTCGATTATCGGCAGGGAATTAAGCCAGTTCAAATCGCTCCTAGAATGGTTTTTGGCTCAGAAAGGAAAAAAAGTGAAAGGTTTCAAAAAAGTGATTTATTCAGGAGTGACAACCAATCATATCGCTGAATTGGTTGGGAAGATCATCAGCGATTATCCAAAATTATCAGGCCTCTATCAAGTCACAGCCCCTGCAATAAACAAATACAGCTTGCTTTGCAGCCTTCGTGCCGCTTATGATCTCGATATAAAGATCGTCCCGAAAGACAGTGAAATTATCGACCGCAGCATGAACGGCGAACGATTCAGAAAAGTAACTGGATACAAAGAGCCGACATGGAATGAATTGCTGGAACAGTTGATTGGAGACGATACCCCTTATGAGCAATGGCTCAAGGAGCCAAAAAATGTTTAAAGGCAAAACCTTGTTGATTACTGGTGGAACAGGAACCTTTGGTAATGCCGTTCTCAAGAGGTTCCTTAAAACCGAAATTATGGAAATTCGCATCTTCAGCCGCGACGAGAAGAAGCAGGAAGACCAACGGCTCTTCTACAAGAGCCCCAAGTTGAAGTTTTACATAGGGGATGTGCGTTCGCCTGACAGTCTGGCCTCGGCAATGAACGGTGTGGATTATGTTTTCCACGCCGCTGCGCTCAAACAAGTTCCCTCCTGCGAATTTTTCCCCATGGAAGCACTGCGAACCAACACCATCGGTGCTGAAAACGTTCTTGCTGCAGCCACAGTCAATGGTGTGAAAAAGATCATTATCCTCAGCACCGACAAGGCGGTTTATCCCATCAACGCCATGGGTCTGTCCAAGGCGCTGATGGAGAAGGTGATGATCGCCAAGGCCCGGCAGATAGGGGAGAACGGCACTGTGCTTTGCGGCACCCGCTACGGCAACGTCATGGGCTCGCGCGGCTCGGTAATCCCACTGTTCATTGAGCTGATCAAGTCTGGAAAGCCTCTTACAGTTACCGATCCAGAGATGACCCGCTTCATGATGTCGATCGAAGACGCTGTGGATCTGGTCCTGTACGCCTTCAACCACGGCCAGTCGGGCGACATGTTTGTGCAGAAATCGCCAGCCGCGACTATCGAGATCCTGGCATTAGCCTCAAAAAAAATATTCAAGGCGGACAATCCGATTAAGATCATCGGTACCCGCCACGGCGAGAAGCGCCATGAAACCCTGCTAACACGCGAGGAAATGGCCAGGGCCGAGGACCTGGGCGGTTATTTCCGCATCCCGGCCGATACCCGCGGCTTAAACTACAATTTGTATTTCAGCGAAGGTGAAGAAAAAATTGCCATGCTTGAGGATTATAATTCCAGCAACACCGACCAACTCGATGTCGACGGCATGGTTGAACTGTTGCTCACCCTGGATATTGTAAAAGATGAATTGAAAGGATGAAAAACATGAAAATAATGACCGTTCTCGGCACTCGGCCCGAGATCATCCGTTTGAGCCGCGTGATCGAAAAGCTGGACAAGTTGTGCGACCATATCCTGGTCCACACCGGGCAAAACTTTGATCTCAATTTGAGCGACATCTTTTTCCGGGAACTGAAGGTACGCAAGCCCGATCATTACCTGGGGGTCAAGGAAGAGACCTTTGGCCGGCAGATCGGGCAGATGCTGGAAAAAGTCGACGCGGTAATGGCCAAGGAAAAGCCTGACCGTTTGCTCATCCTGGGCGATACCAACAGCGGCTTGAGCGCCATCCTGGCCAAGCGGCGCGGCATCCCGGTCTTTCACATGGAAGCGGGCAACCGCTGCTACGACGACCGGGTGCCCGAGGAGGTCAACCGCCGCGTCATCGACCACTCGAGCGATATACTGATGCCTTATACCCAGCGCAGCCGCCAGAACCTCTTGAAAGAGGGGATAGACGGGCAACGGATCTTTGTCACCGGCAACCCGATTCTGGAAGTGATCACCCATTATGAGCCCGAAATCGTGAAATCCCAGATACATAAAAAACTCGGCCTGAAAAAGAAAAAATACTTCCTGGTTACTCTGCATCGTGCTGAAAATGTTGATCTGAAGCCACGTTTAAGGAATTTAATGGCAACTCTTGACCGTGTCCAAAAGGAATACAAATTGCCTCTCATCTTGAGCTTGCACCCTCACACGCGGCAAAAAATTGCCCAGTTCGTTATCAAATTGTCCAATCCCGATATTCGTTTCGTAGATCCCCCCGGCTTTTTCTCGTTCATTGCCTTGGAACGCAATGCCTTCTGTGTTCTCTCCGATAGTGGCACAGTCCAAGAAGAGTGCTGCATCTTCAAGGTACCGAATGTCACGTTGCGGGATGTCACCGAGCGCCCGGAAACCATCGAATGCGGCAGTAACATTTTATCAGGTGCTGAGCCTAAAGCGGTTTTAAGATGTCTGAAAACTGTTTTAGCGAATTCGCCAAACTGGCAGCCGCCAAAGGAGTATTTAGAAACTGGGGTTGCGAATACAGTGTGCAAGATAGTCTTGGGGTTTAATTGATTCATCATGAATATCCAGAAAGGTAGTATTGAAGGAGTTGTGATTACGTCAATCAAAAAATATAGTGACGAGCGAGGCTGGCTGGCCGAGTTGTTCCGTCATGATGAATTGGCCCAAGAATATTATCCTCAAATGGCATATATCAGTATGACCAACCCGGGGGTGCTGCGTGGACCCCATGAGCATGTTGACCAGGCGGACCTGTTCGCTTTGGTCGGACCAGGCGATTTCAAGTTCACCTTGTGGGACAACCGGGAGGGAAGTTTGACTTACGGCAACCGCATGGAATATTTCATGGGAGCAAACAATCCCGGTTCTGTATTGGTTCCAAAGGGAGTGGTGCATTGCTACCGCTGCATCAGCATTGTGCCAGGCCTGGTATTCAATGCTCCCAACCAACTCTATGCCGGAGCGAAAAAAGAAATTTCTGTCGACGAGATCCGTCATGAGGATGATCCGGAGAACATTTATGTTAAAGATGAAATGAGTCGCAGGGGACAACCGCAATAAAATCAGAACGGCAATCATTGGCAATTATCAGGTTTCATGATATTGGATCCGGTCACGGGCGATGCAAGTTTTATTCGCGCCCCGTCCTATTAAAGCAATCTATGATATGGGCAACACTCTATGCCATGGACGCGCTGTACGCGTCTGTCGCTTGAAATCTTGAGAAAACGTGATTCATAATAAATTGCCACTCCAGAACAGCAAGCGGATCGTATCAGGAAGACTTCTCGCGAAAAATTCAATGTGGAATTTAGCGGGAATGGTTTTGCCCCTTCTGGTTGGAATCATCGCCATCCCTTTTGCGGTAAAAGGGCTTGGCAAGGAAGGTTTCGGGGTACTCTCCATTGCCTGGGTCATCTTGGGATATCTTGGACTTTTTGACTTTGGTTTTTCTCGGGCCACCACCAAATTCATTTCTGAAAAGATCGGCAAAAATGATTTGGAAGCGATCCCCTCGATTACTTGGACAGCGGTTATAATCAGTTTTTGTTTCGGTCTGTTGGGTATGGCCATATTGTTCATTGCGACGCCCTTTTTGGTGGAAGGACTTTTAAAAATTCCAATCGGATTGGTCCATCAAACCAAGATTTCTTTTTATATTCTAGCTTCTTCCATCCCGATCATCCTGTGTTCTTCTTGCTTCATGGGAGTGTTGGAAGCGGCACAAAGATTTGACTTGTTGGTGATGGTAATGACCCCCGCCAGCATCATGTTATACGTTTTCTCCGGGCTTTCCCTCCCTTTCCATTTGAATTTGTCAACAGTGATTTTATTGATCGTTTTGTCCCGGGTAGCTGCAGCCTGTGCTTATCTCTTCCTGTGCTTCAAAATCTTTCCTAATATCAAGAAAAAACTGGTATTCAGCTTAAAGAACCTGAAAGCGATGGCTACTTTCGGCAGCTGGATAGCGGTAACCAATATCATCAGCCCCTTGCTTGTATATTTGGATCGTATTTATATCGGCACTTTCCTGTCAATGGTTTCGGTCGCATTTTATGCCGTGCCGTACGAGATGGTCACCCGCCTGAAGATTTTGCCAAACGCCATCATGAAGACGTTATTTCCTGAATTTAGCGCTTCATCCGCTACTTCAAATACTCAGCAAATAGAAAAACTATTTGTACGTACGTTTGAATATATTTTATTTTTGGTCGGCTTTTTGGCTGTGCTTTTATTTACTTATTCCTCCGTTATTCTTCAGGCGTGGATGGGGGCTGAATTCGCGCAAAACAGCACAACTGTTTTCAGGATCTTCACCATTGGAATATTTGCCAGTTCCCTCGCAGCCATTCCATTCAACTTGCTTCAAGGGATCGGGAGGCCCGATCTGCCGGCAAAATATCACCTGGTGGAGTTGCCTTTTTATTTTGCATTGCTATATTTGCTTATCCAGGGCTTTGGGATTAAAGGTGCGGCTTGGGCATGGTTAATCAGAGTGATGGCCGACGCTTCATTGTTGGGTGGGGGCGCATTCAGGATATTTCCCCGTCTATTTGGACAGTTCAAGGATAAACAAAGCAGGGCCGGGCGCATTGCTGTATATTTATTGCTCTTGTGGGGCGGGTTAAGCGGTTCCCATGCGATTTTTGGAAACATTTTTACCAAGGCCCTGGCAATGGTTTCTATCCTGACGGTGTTCGGCCTGGCCGTGTGGCAACATATTTTTAATGATTCTGAAAAAGACATGGCCTTGTCGATCTGGTTGAGATTAAAAAAAACGATCCTCCACCAGCAGGCATAAGGAGAATGTGAATGCGATTAGCAATTCATAAGAATGATAAAATATTTAACCACTATATTCTTTGGACAAATGAATGGATTAACTATTGCGAAGTTAATAAAGTCAGTTACAAGGTTGTCAATTGCTATGATTATGACATCCTCGACCAACTAAAAGAATTCAATGCCCTTGTTTTTCATATTGTCAACTATGTCTACCAGGACATGTTCTTCGCAAGGAGCATTTTACATTCGGCAAAGAAAATGGGATTAAGCGTATTTCCTGATTTTAATGATGCATGGCATTTCGATGACAAGATCGCTGAAACGTACGCTTTGCAGTCAGCCGGGGCGCCCATACCGAAATCGTGGATGTTTTATACGTTCGATGATCTACTAAAATGGGCTGATGGATTTATTGAACTACCTGTGGTGGCTAAACTCAGAACAGGCTCCGGATCCCATAATGTGGTTCTCATCAAATCCAAATCGCAATTAATTTCTTATGCAAAACAAATGTTCTCGAATGGATTATCGCCAGTGCCGAACATTGGTTTTAAGGCATCCTCACAGTTGAATTCTTCAAAGAACATGGGCGATATTGTAAAAAGGCTTAAAAAATTACCCTTTTTTCTGCACACCCTATCGCGGGCGAAGCAGTTTCCCCGTGAGAAAAACTATGTGTATCTCCAAGAGTTTATACCCAATAACGGTTTCGATTTGAAAGTAGTTGCAGTAAACGATAAAGTGAGTTATCTTTGCCGGAATACTAGAAAAGGCGAGTTTCGCGCATCAGGCGGAGGTGATTTATTCTACGACAAACGCCTCGTCACCGAAGATATAATCAAATCAGCTTTTAAAACAAACAAAAAACTCGGCTTTCAATGCATGGGCTACGATTATGTAGTAGATAAACGAACAAACAAGGGCGTAATCGTAGAAATGAGTTATGGCTTTTCACACGAGGCGATTCTACAAGCGAAAGGCCATTGGAATAGAGAAATGAAATGGATCGGCGAACCTCTCAGCGCGCCGGCAGAAATACTAAAAAATATGCTGAAATAAACATGAAAATTGCTTTGCTTGGAGATATCGCGCTCTTCGGAAAATATGATCTTATAAAGAATCCGAATATTTTTTTATATTTTTCAAAAGTAGCTGCATTTTTAAAAAGCTTTGATTATGTCATTGGGAATTTTGAAACGCCTTTTACTGAACTCAAACGATCATCGGTTTGCAAGTCCGCTCATATAAAAACGAACCCCCAAAATATTGAAATACTAAAAATGCTCAACATTTCAATAGTGAATCTGTCAAACAATCATTTATTCGACTATGGAGCAAAAGGATTTGAATCAACAATTGAAGTGTTAGAGCGAAATCACATCAAGTATTTTGGAGTCGATGGCAAGGATTTAATTATTGACGATACCAGAGTATGTTTGTCGGGGTACTGTTGCTACTCAACAAATGCAACGGGGTATTTTACAAAGAAAGCAAAACACGGAGTCAATATTCTTAATGGTTTTGAGCTGGAGAAAAAATTAATTGCCGACAAAAAGAATGGTTTATTGAGTATTGTCAGTGTGCATTGCGGCGATGAGCACGTTCATTATCCCCGACTAGACCACATTAAGCTAGCTAGAAACATGGCCCAAAAAGCAGATTATGTGTTTTATGGCCATCATCCTCATGTGATGCAAGGTATAGATGAATACATGAATTCAAAAATTGCGTATAGTTTGGGAAATTTTTGTTTTGATGATGTTTATACAAAAGAATCGACCGAACCCAAGGTGTCGCAATCCAAAGATAACAAAGCGTCATTTGTTCTTGAACTTGAAGTAACTGGCAAAAAGGTTATTGGATATAAAACAACTCCAATTTATGACAATGGCAAGGAAATTGTTGTTGATCCGCGTAACGAAGAGATCCTGAAAAACATCAAAATCTATTCCGAATATTTAAAAATTAACAATGACGTCTATGCGCAAACCAGAAAAATGAAGTTAGAAGATTACTATGACAGTAGAAAGGCTTCGAGAAACTTTGAATTTTATAGAAAAAGACTTAATTTTAACACAATCGGTATCCTCATAAATAAAAAAATCAATCTACACGGGTATAAAAAAAATATTGTAAAGTATTTGGACGAGAATGTCTGAAAAGTATGTAATATACGCGGGAAATTTTGATTTTTCAGAAAAAATAGCGGCAGGGAAGCGAGTATTGGGTATTTCATACGCCTTTAGGGATTTGGGGTACAGAATAATACTCGTAGGATGCAATTCGAAATCAAAAAATACTAAAGACATAATAAATACGAAACAGATCGTTGATGGATTTGAATCCTATATGCTGCCTTACCCAAAGAGCAAAAAAGACTGGATTTCATTCAAGGAACAATATGCCAAACTCATCAACTTGTTAGCGGACTTGAAAATTGTTGAAAATATTCAATTGGTTATCATATATGGATGCCCGGGCATTTCATTGTGGGGATACTTACTTTACAGATGGTGTAAAAAAAGAGACATCAAATTTTTAACTGATGTAGTGGATTGGCTGCCGGCAAATAGGGGAAGTTTGCTGTTCCGAGCAGCAAAATGGATGGACACCGCATATTTAAAAAGATATTTGAATGCAAAAGCTGATGGTGTAATCGCGGTCAGTAGATATCTGTCAAATTTCTACAATTCGAAAGGATGCAAGGTTATTACAATTCCTCCCATCACTGATACTTCTAAATACAAATTTGCTCCCAATTCAGCAAAAGATCCGGGCCTTGTCAAATTAATTTATGTCGGCACGCCATTTGCCCTGGACAATAAAAAAATTAGTAAAGGAGAGTATAAAGACAGATTGGATGTGGCCATTCGGCTTTTGGTTCTGGTTAGAAAGAGCCACCACAATTTTACATTTAATATATATGGAATAACAAAAGAAGAATATCTCAATGTATTGCCTGGAGATAAAGATGCCCTGTTTGATTCAAGCGACTATATTATCTTTCATGGAAAAGTTTCTAACGATAAGGCCATGCAAAAAATCCATGAATCGGATTTTTCTATGCTCCTGAGAGATAATAACAGAACGACAATGGCTGGATTCCCGACTAAGTTTTCAGAATCCATTTCATGTGGTACTCCTGTAATCACTAATAAATCAAGCAATCTTGATTATTATTTAGTTGAGGGAATAAACGGATATTGGCTTGAGTTAGATGATTTTGATAAATCTATAATAAAATTACAGTATATTCTTGACTATTCTAATTGTAATGTGGATATAATGAAACATAAGTGCTATGAATCTAAAGTATTCGATTATAGAAACTATTTAGAATTAGTAAGTGATCTTTTGATTGCATTACATGTGTAAAAATAGAGGTTTTTGATGGTGATTGGTCGGGGATCCAACATTAAAATCAGCGTGGCGTATTCGTGCGATGAATTGTATATTCCGCATACGGGAATATCAATTTTATCTTTGCTGGAAAACAATAAGGATATTGGCGAAATTACAATATATTTGATTCATAAGAATGTAAGTGAAACCTCTATTGAAATGATAAATGGATTAGTCAAAAGTTATTCCAGAAATTTTCAAGGAATACCGTTTGATAAAATATGTTATGGATTAAATGTTGACTTGCAAGGGAGGCATATTGAAACAATATTTACAAAACTGTTCCTTGCACGAATTGAAGGTATTGACAAAATATTATACATAGACAGTGATACAATTATTAATAAATCTTTAATTGAACTTTGGGAAACAAATATGGATGATTATATATTCGCCGGAGTGAATGCCAGGGAGTTTAATCCAGCATATGAATTTAAACTTAATCAATCCGAGCCATTTATAAATGATGGGGTAGTTCTTATCAACACTGAAGAGTTCAGAAAGCAAAATCTGATTCAAACTTGTTTGGATTATATTGCAGATAATTATGGAAAGCCCCCCTTATTGACTGAAGGAATAATAAATATAATTTGTAATGGAAAGTTAAAAGTAATTCATCCCAAGTTCAATTTGTTAAGCGCATTTTTTACGTATAAAAGAAATCGATTTGCAGGTGTTGATGGTTTTTATAGCAAAGAAATAATTGAAGAGGCCATTAATAAGCCAGTTATCATTCATTACTTGTCTGCATTTTATAATAGGCCATGGGATGTTAATTGTTCACATCCAGTTAAAGATAAATATTTATATTACAAATCAATATCGATCTGGAAAGATGTTCCCTTGACGAACAGTAAATTATCCTTGAGATTAAGGTTAATTCGAGCTTTATATGATTTATTCCCGCATGATTTGTTGGATTTTGTCCGTTATGTTAAAAATAAAATAATTCCGGATTACAAGAATAAAATCAATAATTAAAATATGCCGCAAATAATTAATTGCCCTCTATGCGGAAGTAAATATGGGGAAATACAAAATAAATATTGCAGTAAGGACGTGGTATTGTTGCTAAAAAGAAATAATCGTAGGGTCGAAAATGATCTCCTGCTTAGTTCTGTTGAAAACCTCTGGGGAACTGATGGCTGCTATTTTGTTCAATGCGCTGAATGTTCGTTATCTTACGCATCACCTTTGATTTCTGGTGACTCCACGTTGTACAAAGCACTCTATGATAATTCAAAATATTACAAAAAGTGGAAATGGGAATATGACATAACATTAAAAAAAATATTATTACTATGTAAACAAAATAGCTTTACTTCATATACATTGCTTGAAATCGGGGCGGGGAATGGTCAATTTGTTAAAAAAATCCCAAATAGTATTATTCTTCCCAAAAACATTCTAACAACCGAGTTTTCAATATTTGGGAAAAGTGAAATCAACAGACTCGGGATTGAATGTATAGAAGCCAAATTGATAAATTTATGTTCTTTGGAAAACAAAGAAAAATTTGCTTTTATTTGCATGTTTCAAGTATTGGAGCATTTAGATGAATTGGATCAAGTTTTCAATTCACTTTCCTTCCTTCTAAAACCGAAAGGCCATATATTTATCGCTGTGCCCAATAATTATCATCGAGAAATGTTTGAATCAATTGGAATTATAGAAGATATTCCGCCTATACACATAAGTAGGTGGAACAAAAAAAGCTTCACGTTTGCTGCATATAAGTATGGATGGGAAATAGTAGATCATAAAATTGAGCATAAAAGGTTTATAAAAAACTATTTAATATACCTAACCCACAAGTATAAAATGCTAAACAGAATAAACGATCTTCATAATCGATTTATCCGTATTGCCATTAAGATGCTGTTATTAATGATACTGTTTCCTTTAAATTTGAAGCATGTAATGCTGTTCAACAAAAAGGAAATGGGCATCGCTCAATGGATACATTTGCAAAAAACGTGAAGTGTGGTTGAACGGAATATATATGAGATATGTCAAGAAGCTATATGTGGTTAATTAAAAATGATTTAAATATATTAGGAACAATTCAATCAAAATAAAAATTAAGGTAGAAAGGCACATGAAGACAAAATTGAAATGTCAATAGAGATTTCTTTGGCTGTCGTTGCGGTGCGACTACTTAATAAAAATATCATTGCATTCGGTTTGGCTCACATCATCGCCTATACGATGCGTTTGAATGTCTCAACTCAAGTTAAATCTGGCTGCAGTATAATGAATTAATGAAAAGACGGCTATTAATTCAGTCCAACTTCTCTTTAAATTGAACTAAATTATGATTTATCTAATAATTATAATATATATTGCCATTCTCTCAATGTTTTATGAATTTGGAAATTTACAAAGAGGGAAGGGAATATGCAAATTAATACTGTTTGTGATTCTTGTTGGTCTGTCAGGATTTAGATATCGAGTTGGAGGGGACACTTATTATTATATGGCGATGTTTGAGCAATTGCCGAATTTATCGGAAATATATTCTGCAAGCGTTCCTTTTGCTAAACTGCAACCTTTGTGGATATTGGTGAATGGTATTGCAAAATCGATTCATCCTGATTTCTTCGTCCTGCAAATAATTCATGCTTTGATAATAAACAGTGTGATATTTTCATTTATAAATAAATATACGAAATATTTCTTTACTTCAGCCTTGTTGTATTTTATTGGCTATTATGGATATTTTAATTTTGAAATAATGAGAGAATCGCTGGCGGTCTGTTTTTTTCTTTTGTCGATCAAGTCGTTTATTAATAAGCGATGGGTTAAGTACTATTTGTTTGTGCTGGTCGCATTTGGATTTCATTACTCAGCTATCGTGCTGTTTTTACTTCCAGTGATCAAAAAGATAAAGGTAAATTTTTTGAGCGTTTCTTTTATTGCCGTATTTGGCGTTTTAATAAATGATTCCTTGGCGGGTTTTATTGGGAAATTAACGGGAGAAAGCGGTTTGTTTTTAAGTGCGAAACATTTTGTAAACTATAAGTACACATTGTGGGGATTACTATTTATTTTGGTTTATTATGTGCTGTATCCAATATTGGTTTTAAAAATAAGCAATACGCTGTTGAAGATTGACAGCCCGCTTTATTCTCTTTTAAAAATTATCATTTTACTCGGTGCATTTTCAACATGGTTTTTTATATTTTACAGGTTCCTGAATTATCTCACGCCGATCCTGTTTATTTTTCTTACTGAAGTATTGCATGGGTTTTTTAGAAGAAAAAGCATAAGGCCATTCAGGGTGGTAGTTGCAGCCATTATTTTCATAGTGATTGCGAGTATTCATACATTGCGATATTTTTCTAATACTTCGCAGTTGGGAAGTTCAAGCAAATGGTATAGTCGTTGGTATCCATATTATTCAATTTTTGAAAAAATAGAAGATCCGGTAAGGGAACAATTGTATATAGCCCACAATGAACGTTAAAAAAAGATTGTTAAGAGTGGAAGTCGCAAAATAATCTAAATGCCGATTTGGTTGAAGAGATTGAACTGTGAGTTCTGATGCTTTAATGGATGCCTGGGGTGGGGCGATGAAGTGTCCCAAAATCATTTACTTCATCACGGAGGATTGGTATTTCTGTTCCCACCGACTGCCGCTGGCCGTGGCCGCGCTGGATGCCGGATATGATGTGGCAGTAGTGACACATGTTAATGACCATGGCGATGCTATTCGTCAGGCGGGAATCAGGCTCATTCCTTTCAAAATATCACGGCGGAGCATGAATATATTTTCAGAGCTGGCCATGTTCGTCCGCCTTATCGTACTTTATCGAAAAGAAAGACCGGACATTGTGCATCATGTGGCGATGAAACCCGTTCTTTATGGCTCCCTTGCCGCTCGATTCACAGGTGTACCATTCGTGGTAAATGCGCTTGCGGGATTGGGATATATATATAGTTCTGAACAACCGCTGGCCCGTGTTTTGCGGCCTGCCATTGGTTGCGCACTCAAGGGGCTCATGAACGGCCGCGGCTCATGCCTGATATTGCAAAACCAGGATGATCGCGCCTTGTTTATCCGGAAGCACTTGATTAATGAAGAAAGAATCCGGCTGATCAGGGGATCCGGAGTTGATACTGCCGTTTTTTCCCCAACACCGGAGCCGTCAGGAATACCTGTTGTTTTGCTCGCATCCCGCATGTTGTGGGATAAGGGTATCAAGGAATTCGTTGAGTCCGCACGACAACTCAGGGCTCATGGTGTGCGGGCGCAGTTTGTCCTGGTGGGAGATACGGACCCGCAGAATCCCGCGGCAATTCCCAAAGAACAGCTCACCGCCTGGCATTCGGAGGGAGCGATTGAGTGGTGGGGACGTAGAACGGATATGCCCGTTGTATTTTCCCAGTCGCATATTATTTGCCTGCCTTCTTATTATGGTGAAGGGGTTCCCAAAGTGCTGATCGAAGCCGCTGCTTGCGGTCGACCTATAGTAACTACAAGTACTTCAGGGTGCAGGGAAATCGTGAAAAATGGGAAAAACGGATTGCTGGTGCCAGCGCGCAGTACTGGAGAATTGGCAGATGCTATTCAGAGGCTGATTGAAAATCCGGAATTACGCCAAAAAATGGGGGCGCGTGGGCGTGATATTGCCACGAATGAGTTTACTGTGGCAAAGGTTGTTTCAGATACCATGCGGGTCTATGGAGAACTGCTTAAGAAATAAAACAATGAAGGTCTGAGGCTCGGATACTTCAGGGTAAATTTTCTCCAGAAAACCATATGATAAAAACCGGGATTAACTCCCGAAATACGAGTGAAATCAATGAGTCTATATAAACGGAGACATGAAGCTTCTGACAGGAGGCGCGAGGATGTCGTTCAGGGATAGATATTTTTGCCGAGTATTGTTGATTGTCTTAGCTATCCTTTTCGTGTGGATGCCGAACAGTGCCAAGTCTGCGCAAAAGCCGGATGCAAACGCTAGCGACAAGGAAACGGGATTTTCTCTGGCCGACCTGAGCATCGGTGTCGCGATCACATCGCCCCCCCAAGAATCTTCCGGAGTGAAATTTTATATTGATGCTTGCAATAGAATCGATGCCTTTCAAAGGATATCAGGTTGGGTATATGTTGAAAAGCAGCAAACCAGAGGCCAAAAGGTCTATGTTCAGCTTGAAAAGCCGGATGGCACGGTCGTCCACTACTCAACAATGCCGGTAGAGAGGCCGGATGTAGGGACCGCCT
>JAFGLS010000087.1 GCA_016927935.1 Syntrophaceae bacterium | reverse complement strand
GAGTGTACACAGGTAATGATGTATTATTCCGGATCGAAAAAGAAGGCACAAGCTATATAAGATTATTCTAATATAGTTGCATTTGCTCGCCTGATAGCCTGTTAGCCTACAGGATTTAGGTATAGTAATTGTTGGGCACATATGGAACCAGAACAGTTCTCTCGCAGTGAGTGAATTACACAATACTTCCCGTATAAGGAGAGAGTATGTCATCCCCTTGTATCAAGGATCTTCAGCACGCTTTGGTTATATTCCTCGATGTCCTCGGCTTTGGCAAGAAGGTTAAAGAGATCAGAGAAGATGGCGATGTAGAGGATATCTACGGAGCGTTAAGGTTCATACAAGAAGAGTTTGAAAGAAACATCACCCATGAGGAAAAAGCTAAGAACCACGAGCTAGAGGGTAAGACCGTCCTTGCCTTTTCCGATTCCATTATTATCTCTCTGTTGTTCGATTCGAAAGACACGCGTACGATGGGCCTATTTGACAATATGTTAGCCCATCTCCATTCCATAGCATTGTCTCAGATAACGAGGCCTATTTCTGCGTGGCGGGATCGCAAAAGGTGGTTGGTTCCGGGATGGTGACATCATGATAAGCGATGCTTTGGTCAAAGCTTACGAGATGGAGAGTCATAAAGCGGAGTTTCCCATACTCGCTATCGACCCGCAGACGCATGACTTCTTTGCCACACATCAGAGTCGTCGGAATTATGCTCCAGATATTGACCCAGTTGACGCGCTATTCAACTCGACCAAGAACGGCAAGAATACGATACGCCACCTTGACTACCTCAACATTGGTTTTGTGTCTTCTGCGGATTGGTATTGTGAAAATGACCGTCAGGAGTACCTGAAAGCCCATCAGTATGAACAAAAGATGAAAATACTTGACGATTCATATACGAAATCTCAGTTGAGTTTTTTGAAGGCCCATCGGCAGACCATTGTAGATGCCTTGAAGAATGCTACTAATGAACACGTACGATCGAAATACAGGTGGCTTTGTCAGTATCACAACTCTATCGCCATGAAAAAAGGAAAGGATTTCGAATCTTCTCTTATAGATATGGCTCTCTTTTAGAGCTGTGGAGCGGATGACGTGAACGAAACCGACTTGCCCAACGAGGCGCTGAACCCGATCGTAGCCCTGTCGGGCTACTCCGGGTTAGCTTTGTGTTGGGTGTCAATCGGCGGCTTCAGAAAATTTACAAAGGGAGTTCAATATGGGAAGGGACTGGGAATCTGTTTTTACCACTTGGTCGCAGGGACCAAGCGCAACAGAACAAGAAAGGGCAGAAAACGCTGAACGTCAAATTCGTCAAGCGATACAAGATAGTGATAAACTAAAAAATAGAGATATCAAGGTGTTCACTCAAGGATCGTATCGGAATCGTGTGAATGTTAGGAAAGATAGTGATGTTGATATTGGTGTTCTATGCTTTGATACATACTTCCCTGAGTATCCTGACGACAATGTGAAGGCCCAACTTGCAGAGAGCTTTGTCCCAGCCACATATGAATACGCCACCTTTAAAAACGAGATTGAAGACGCTCTCGTGGCTCGATTCGGTAGAGTTGCAGTAACTAGAGGAAGTAAGGCCTTTGATGTCAAGGCAAACACTTATCGTGTAGAATCAGATGTTGCCGCATTTTTTGAACATCGCCGCTACACAACAGCTACCCATTACCATTCAGGTGTGGAAATGAGACCTGACAATTTTTCTCCACCAAGAATAAAAAATTGGCCAGAGCAACATTACCAGAACGGTGTGGCCAAAAATGATCAGACACTTAGAAGGTTTAAGCGAGTCACCCGTATTTTAAAATCACTATCAAATGAAATGGCAAATAATGGAGTTAAATCGGCAAAAGATGCGCCAAGCTTTTTGGTGGAGTGCTTAGTGTTTAATGCTTCAACTAGCTGTTTTAATTATTCTTCGTTCAAGCCGATGGTTCGTAGTGTTTTAGCTGAATTATTCAATAATACACTCAGTGATGAAAAATGTTCTGAGTGGGGTGAGGTAAATGAACTCAAATACTTATTTAGGGATTCGCAACCATGGACAAGGCAGGGTGCCCATCAATTTTTAAGCGATTCATGGGATTATATAGGATACGAATAATATGATAACAAGACTTCATATCTCATCATTCATAGGTCTCACCATTGTAGTATGGCTAATAGCGTTATGGCTTCAAGGAATGCCTGTATTAAGTGCTGATTTTATAAAACCATTTGGCACTGTAGTTGGTGCTATCACAATTTTTGTAACAGTTTTTCATAAATATCTATGGTCGTGGAAGATTTTTCGAGGTTGGTATGTCAAGCGTCCTGATTTGAGAGGCACTTGGAAAGTTGAGCTAAAAAGCAGTTGGGTGAACTCAGAAACAGGCAAGGTTATTGATCCTATATATGGATACGCAGTGATAAGACAGTCATTGACTTCCCTTGGTTGTAGGCTCATGACAAAAGAATCTAAATCAGTGCTTGTTGCGCATAGCATTGACCAACAGGAAGATGATGACCTTTATAAACTTGTTGGCGTATACAGGAATGAACCAGAAATTGAATTGCAAGGAGTTCGTAGTGAGATACATCATGGGGCATTCGCTTTAGATATACACGGAAGCCCTGTTTACGAACTGCGAGGTCACTATTGGACTGATAGAGGGACGAAAGGTGGCATGAAGCTATCGGATAAGGTGTCAAAACTCTACGACACATACGAACAAGCTGAGGCTAATTACAGCACCCAACCATCGCTTCCAGCCGACGCTCGTACCTCGGGCGGCTGAAGCGCACGTTAGCGGTTAAAGATATGGAGATAGTAAAAAGTACACGACATCAAAAGATCATTGGTGATTTTGGTGAGTCTCTTTTATGCAATTGGTTTTCTCGATCGGGGTTTGAGGTAACAATTGTTGATCATACAGGAATTGATGTTGTTGCCTTCAATCCAAATACGGGTCAACGACTTGGTATCTCTGTGAAATCCAGAACACGCGGAAAGGGAACTGAGACCTCTTCTGTAAATATTTTTTCATATCGGAAAGGTAAAAATGATAGGCAAAAGGTTATTGATGCTTGCAAAGCTTTTGCATGTGATCCCTGGATAGCCATTTACATTGAATCCTCTGAAATTGCTGACCTTTTTGTGCTGAGCTTAAAACACTATGATCGGGTGTACCGTGGCAACACAAACCGCGCAATTGATGATTGGAAAATGGGGGAGAAATACATAAAGAAATATGAGATTGACCCTAATATAAAACACATTCATATTGCCTTTTCGGCAAGCTCTTGGAATTGGTAATAATGGAGCCTTACACTAACCTATCACTTCACCGGACGCGGCTTTGCCGCACCGGTGAAGCTTTTCGTTATAATAATTTACCATGAGGTGACAATATGGAAGAAGTTAAAGATAAGTTCAACAAATTTATAATGTTATTAAAAGAACGAACGATAAAATCAATCGATAATTCGGATATTAAAGAATCGTGTACTGCTACACTTTTATTGCTTTTTGCCGCAATAGACTCATTAAGCAAAATAACCTGTAGTAACTCCGAATATGATTTATATAAAAATAAAAAAGGCAATAAGGTTAGATTTACCGGTTTCCTTGATAACATTATGTGTGATAATTATTCAGTTTATAAAGACAATATTTATGATCTCAGAAATGATATAGTCCACACAGGAATAAATACAAACGTAATTTTATCCAAGAGCCCAGATTATGAGAGGCATCTTAAATTAGTTGATGGATATCTATGGATTAATACAAATCAATTCTTAGATGATTTTAAGAAAGCCATAGAACAAATTAAAAATGATATAGATGTACAAGGCCAATTTTATCAAAACGCCGAAGATCGGATTAGAGATTTCAATATAATTGAAGTTGATGAACAACATGACATACCGTCTCCTTCTCCAGGTCCAGATGAAGAACCATTCTATCAATAGTATGGATTATAACCTTTCAGTCCACTTGACCCTCAACAATTTTTCTGTTTCGGAAAAGTGGGGACGTCCGTGAAATATGGACATTTAAGCACTGATCCTTTACGAACAGACATATCGGTCATATCAAATGTCACAATTTCACGGACGTCCCCT
>JAFGLS010000086.1 GCA_016927935.1 Syntrophaceae bacterium | reverse complement strand
GGCCCCAGCCACGCCCGCGTCTCCGCAATTGTCCTCAATATGTCCATTTTTACGTAACTTCCGTCTTTCTGCCTCGTAACATACCCAAAATTCAAGCACATTGTACCCAAATCATCCGGTTTGGTACATCTCCACCTCAATATACCCACGGAATGTTTATATTCTCCTTGCATTTCAACCACTCAGTGGTTAAATTTCAACCACATGTACCATCGAAATATAACATCAAAACTCATAAAATCACTAGAAGATACTCCTGTTATCTTCATAAATGGCGCTCGTCAGGTTGGAAAAAGCACCTTGGTGGAATGGCTCGCGCAAGAGAAGTACCCTGCAAAATACATAACCCTTGATGATCAAAATATCTTGGCGGCCGTTTCCTCTGATCCCCAAGGTTTCATCCATAACCTGGAAGGCCCTGTAATTATTGATGAAATTCAGCGCGTACCCGAACTGTTCCTTAATATTAAACAGTCCGTTGATAAGAACCGCAAGCCCGGCCGCTTCATCCTAACCGGCTCCGCGAATGTCCTTTTACTCCCCAAATTATCGGACTCCCTGGTGGGCCGAATGGAAATCCTGACATTGTGGCCTTTTTCAGAATCCGAAATTTTACAAAAACCAGCATCTTTCGCATCAAACCTGTTCAAACCGTCGAACATCAAAAACATCCCTCCTTTACATAAAGACCAATTTGTAAAAAGACTGATTACCGGCGGCTACCCGGAAGCGGTTCAGCGTCAAACATCCCAGCGACGAGAAGCATGGTTCAATTCCTACATCACCACGATTCTGCAACGAGACATTCGCGACCTCGCCAATATTGAAAACCTGACGACGATGCCTCGCCTGCTATCTTTACTCGCTGCAAGAACAACAAGCTTGTTGAACTATGCCGAACTTTCCAGAACCACCGGTCTCGCCCAAAGCACTTTAAAACGATATCTATCACTTCTGGAAACAACTTTCTTATACAAAACCCTGCCCGCCTGGTCGGCCAATCTGAGTAAGCGGCTGGTTAAGTCATCAAAAATCATGCTCTGCGACACCGGCTTGTCCTGCTATCTCACGGGCGCCGATGTTGACAAACTTTCCAACGATCAAACCTCGATGGGAAGCATACTGGAAAATTTCGTGTGCATGGAGCTTTGCAAACAACTTTCGTGGCACGAGAAAAAACTCCAATTATTCCATTTCCGTTCATCAACCGGCAGTGAAATAGATTTCATCATAGAAGATTTAGCCGGCCGCATCGTAGCCCTTGAAGTCAAATCACGCGCCACCATCAAGGCGGACGACTTCAAAGCCATTAAATCCCTCGCGCAGGAAACCTCCGACCGTTTTGCCGCCGGCGTCGTTTTATATTGCGGTAACGAGTCAATCCCCTTTGGCAAAAATCTCTTTGCCCTGCCCATCTCGGCATTATGGGCGTAAATCCCCATCCTCGTGTCGCGGGCATCCCGCCCGCGGATGATTCCCGTACCGCCGGCGTCCCCGCCGGCAAATTATGTCATCCTCGCGAACGCGGCGATCCATTTTTGTCATGCTGAGCGAAGCGAAGCATCTCTCTTAAGTATCGCCGGCCTCCGGCCGGCACTCTTTAAATCCCGCAAATCTGCACCCGTCACGGCGTAGCTTCTTTGCGAAGCCGGATCGTGGCGAAATCTTTCCTACTGAAATCTTCAATCAAAATTCCTCGCCAGCAAGACGACTGTGACGAACAACAAATTTAACTGTAACCACGGATTTTACGATTTGCCACTTACTTGTTCCATTAACGTATCATAATGTGTCCGCAGATACTCATTCCCCAACCGTCCCAGTGAATCCGCAATGTCGATAGCACAATGGCGTATCTGATCTATCTCTGGATATTCATTGTCCAATTTAATAATATGGTCCATCATAGCCACTAATGATTCTTTTACTTTTTCATATTCCCAGGACCATTGCTCGACATTAGGATCCTTCACCGCTTTTCTCAATATTTCCAAGACCCGCAATTCTCGATTCTTGGTGATTGCAGATAATCCTTCGACAAATTTCGCAACACTGCTCATTCTGCCGCTTATCTTACCTGCAATTTCCTGCGATTTTTCTATAATGTCCAGAGTTTGATTAGGATCAAATGGCGAATCCTTCGCCCATCCCGTAAATTCACAAGCTTCCGCATTATGTTCCTCAGGATTATCATTCATAATCCCATATCGCCATTCCCAATAAGCTAGCAATCGATCTTTAACACCTTTTTTCCAACCATCATCTTCGTGTTTGTGCAAATACTCGAATCCCGTCGTTATCCAATGGCAAGCTTTTGCTCGCATTTGGTCATCCATCTTCGCCAGCAGGTTTCTTATCAAATCATTTTCTTCTAAACCGGTCCATCCCTGCCAGTATGCCAGCATCACATGTTCCATTAATCGCTTATTGTAATTTTCTTTATCCTGATAAACTATTTGCCCTTTGATTACATCAATCGCGTGCGCATATTTATCTTTGGCAATCTTAAACGCCGATTCCGAAGGCCGACTCCATTTTATATATGAACCCCATACGGCATTCCACGCTTGTACGTCGTCTTCAGGAAATATACGGTCTAGATTCTCTCGCACCCAGTTTTCATCGATCCAACACAATTTAACATAATAAACGCCAAATCCACAAATAATTTCAGGACGTTTAACATTATCTAGTACGTTTTGCAGTTTATTTTTTAATTCAGTGCTATAGACTTTATCAAATAGTTCTTTTTGATAATTTTTACAAAACAAACCAAATTGAATTATGCTTTCAAAGGCTCTTCCTCTGACTCGATTTATAAACTTTTGGTAAGGGTCATTATAATTATCGTTTCCATCTTCTTCCTCATCTATCTCAAGCGGATAATCCAGTAGCGAAGTAAATATATTCCAAATTATTTGTAGATGACCTTCATTGATAACGTCTTTACAACGATCTCCAGTTAATGCAAGTTCCAAAACGCCGTTAATTGATCGCATCACCCATCGATATTTATTGTCGGACAATCTGGAATCATGCACCTCTTTGCATAGCTTAATAATTGTATTCCAATCCGGCGACTCAATTTTTTTGTTTTGGATAACAAATATAACAGCGTCAAAAACTTTATCTATAAATTTATGAGATAGTCTTGTAATTATTGAAACATCTACTTTCAGATATTCAGCCAATCGCTCTTTTAGATCATTACTGAATATCGAGGCCAATGCTTCCTTGCGATCTATAGAAAAACCTTCTTCTTCGTCGATTTCCTTTATGTCTCCTTGGCTGGAATCGTAATCCAAAATGTCGGTAATAACCTCTTCAGGTGTTCTTTGTTGTATATTATCTTGGCTAAGTGGTGAATATTCCGGGGCAGCGGGAGAGTACATACGAGCACCAATCGGTCTGGGCTTCACGGCCTTTTCTGTTTTTCCACTTTTCTTAATACATTCTTCATATTTCTCCTGCTCTTTATCCTTAATACAATATAGCTCTTTAGCTCTCAGATAATTTTGATATTGCTCAATGTCTTCCTTTTCTGCTTTTCGGCCACGATGTTTCTGGAACCATTCCTGAAATTCTTTTTCATCTTCAATTTTTGCTCGTTCTTCCACCCATGATAAAAATATATCCCTTGTTTTTTGCGTTATAATCTTATATTTATCATGTAATAGCGATTTATACTCATTAGCCGTATTATAGTC
>JAFGLS010000085.1 GCA_016927935.1 Syntrophaceae bacterium | reverse complement strand
TTGGCAGGAGGTATTACGCGGCGGGGATTGGGAGGTGGTTGGTGCCGGATGCGTTGGCGGGTAAATATCCAAGTTTAAGTCCTTATGTTTATGCTGCTAACAATCCGCTAAGATTTATAGATCCAGACGGTAATGTTATTCTTGATAATACTAGTGGTAGAATTATATCAAAAAGTGAAGCATATAAGAGGACATTAAATATTATTGGATCACAGCTTAATGATAATGTCAGTAGCAAGAAAACAATTGATTTTTATGGTGAGAACAGTACCATAAAAGATACTTGGGATATTTTAAAAACAGGTAATATCGAACAAACTGCACTATCAATTGTAAGTTTAGCTGATGGCCAAAATCATGATCCCAAATTGGTAAGTTTAGGTGATAAATTTTCTGCAAACATGATTAATGAAAATACGGGTGAAATTCAAAGATATTTACAAGACTATTATCCTATAGAAGTCAATACACAAATGTTAGATTGTAATATTGGTGTTGGAAAATTTGAAATTGTTGCATTTTCGAAGAAAACTAATCAAAATATTTTACGCTTAAATTTACCGGGTCTCGATAATTCTAATTCCGCTAAAGATACTGCAATTTATTTAACAGGCTCTATAGATCAACTTAATGTTATTCTTAAAGAATCAAATTCAGGGTATATTATTGTACAAAGTACAGATGATGATGGTACTATTAATTATTCATTTCAGAAAGAAAAAAATGAAGATTAAGAGAATGGAGGTAGAATAATGCTAAGTGATTTTCTTAAGGGCGGCACTATCATGCTGTTATTATTACTGATTATCATTCCGACAATTTATGTCATTGTTTTGTATTTTATAAATTGGTTTAAGAAAGAAACAGAATATTCTAAGTCAAAAAGTTTGTCTAAATTGATTTCTATTTGTACTATCAATATATTTTTAGGATATATATTAATGGCGATTCATTTTTATGTGCTAAAATTTAAACTAACTGATTATATCTTGAGATTGAATCCATCAAATGAATCAATACTTAACGGAATAAAATACTGGAGCATATTCCCAAATTATTTAAATTTATTAATAATTATAAATATTATTGTTTTTTTTATAGCTCAATACCAACAAAGAAAGAATATTGTTAAGATGTATTTGAGCAATAAAGGTGCTATCCCTCTTAAGGATAATTAGAATAATTAACAATAGCTGGTTGCTGATTGGAAAAAATGTAAAAAATCCGAAGAAATAGCATATCATTTAACTTTATCTGTCCCGTGCCATTTTCAATTGATAATATTAACATCTTCGCACGGCCACAGGGTAGCCATCAACCCCGCCCCGCCAGGTCGTAGCCTGCAGGGCGCGAGGCCCCCAGGTCGCCCCGAGTTTTTTCCGCTCCCGGCCGCCACAGCCGCAACAGGGAGAAGGTAGAAAAAAGGCCCCGAGGTAGCAGGCCCACCACGCTATGCCCGCCCTCAGGCCCGCCGTGCTTCACAACATTCATCTTTTCATAAATCCTCAGAAAAGCATGGGACCAGGCAACAGGGAAGGGAGCCAGGAAAAAGAAAGGCGATGCGAGCGGTTGTTTTCTGCGGGGCATGTTGAAACAAATTGTGGTCGCTTGCGCTCCGCCATTGTCAATGTCTTACTTGTTAACCTGTCTCCTCAAAAACACCGCCCGCCCGCAGGATGTGAGGGACAGGGCTTTGGAAAATGGTTCCGTGCAATGGGTGGTCGGGTTGAATGCAGGTTAACATAATGTTGTTATACGAAGCCTGGTTCGGAGAAGCAGAGCAGCAAAAGAAGGAGATCCCTACGGGACCAAGCTATTATATTTTTAAATTATTGAAGGCTTTGTATAACGCCCCATTATGTTGACCTGCTGTGAGTGAAAGACGGATTTAGACAAGAGGAAACTTCGAAGACGATGATTGAAAGGTATGACGGGGTTGGGGAAGAAAGGTTCGGAATTCAATCTGTAAAAAAACTGATTACGGCAAATGTAGTTCCAATGATAGTTGCTGCTGTTAAAATGATATTCAACCAGAAGACTTTTTTTGCAAGAATTTCGTTTGATATTGAGTTTTTATTCATCGATTTTTCATGACTCTTTAATGCGATTACAATACTGTTCGTGCACTTGTCTAAAAATGTTAGCATTATCGTTTTGTACGCAGCTTCATTTGAGTAGATGTGTTGTGAATAATTTTCAAGGATTTCAGAATTACTTTTATCCTTTAACTCATCTTTGTAAAAATCCTTTCCAACTGTAGCCATAATATAGCCTTTTTTTATTGTTCAGATATAACTGAGCCATTCGTCAAAACCGCCATCATCTTCTTTTTTGTAAGCATGGAATCAATGACCCGGATGAGAGCATTTTGATCGTCTTCATCCAAAGACTCGATTAACTTTATTCTTTCAGCCAGAGGTTTGTTTTTAATTTTAATTTCCGGAACTGCTTCATCTTCTTCGCTTAATAAGTAATCCACGGTTACTTCCAAGACTTCTGCCATCTTTTTCAACACTGGCATGGAAGGCTGATACTTGTCATTTTCAAGCCTGCTTAAATGTGCCGCATTAATGCCCACTGCTTCGGCCAGTTGTTCCTGAGAAAGCTTTTTCTTTTTTCTCAACAATTTAATTTTATCGGCGATAATCATGGTAAAATCTCCATAAACTCTACACTGTCATAAACTTACAAAACAAATATATGACACATACACAGGAAAATCAAGATAAAATTTGCATAGTCACTTTGATAGTGCTTGACAAACATGATGTTATTGCGTATATTTTGACCATTGATAGTGTCAAGTTCGACTTGATAGTAATATCAAGAAATGAGAATTAAAAAAAAATTAAAAAATATGGGAGAAACTATCAAAATGATCCCTCAAGAGACCATCGACCGAATCAAACAGGAAATCAATCTTGCAGATTATGTCCAGTCCAGAGGCGTCAAGCTTTCAAAGAACGGGAAAGAGTATAAAGGGCTTTGCCCGTTTCATGAGGATACGAATCCGTCCTTTTCTGTGAATCCGATCATGAATCTGTGGTTCTGCCATTCGTGCAATGACGGCGGGGATGTGATCAAGTTTGTGGAGATGAAAGACAAGTTGTCGTTTCAGGAAAGTGTCAGGAAGCTTTCAGGAAATGGTTTCGCCACCCAGCCCGGCACCACCCTGGTTGACAGTTCACAGTTGACAGTTCCACCCGGCCCGGCCGCCCGGGCGGGGTTGCTTTCCAAAGTGTTCGAGTTTTATCACAAGACTTTTCTGGAAGATCATCGGGGGCTGGAATATCTGGTGAGCCGGGGCATTGAGAATGCAGAGTTATTTAAAGTTGTGAAGATCGGTTTTGCGAATGGATCGCTTGTGAAAACGTTGTCCGATGATCAAAAAAAAGAACTGCGGGAAATCGGTGTTTTAAATAAATCAG
>JAFGLS010000084.1 GCA_016927935.1 Syntrophaceae bacterium | reverse complement strand
ATGAGGTAAGGATCCCGGCACCTTTAACCGTGCAAAATGCCGCTCTCCTTCCTGGTCTTCGACCACAACTGCGAGATTGTAACTTAAATTTGATATGTAAGGAAATGGGTGACCCGGGTCAAATGCTAATGGCGTCAGCACAGGAAATATCACTTCTTTATAATATCCATCCACCCTGGATTTCTGTGCCTTATTTAATTCATCATAATGGTAGATCCTGATGCCAGCTTCATCAAGCTGAGGTTTGATCATCCCATAAAAGCATTCGTGGGCTTCTGCTATGATTTTGCCTGACTCTTTGCGAATTTCACGCAATTGTTTTTGAGGCGTCATACCTTCAAAATAAAATCGTTCCTTATCATTATCAATGCCCATCGAAAGGCCGCCAACACGAACCATAAAGAACTCATCGAGACCCGACCCCAATATACTCAGAAAGCGAACGCGCTCAAGCAGCGGTGTTTCGGGATTTGTCGCCTCGAATAGCACGCGCCGGAAGAACTTGAGCATGGACATTTCTCGACTGAGATAATTCATTGGATTATCAATCAAGGCTGCCGGAGATTTGGTTCCCTCTGAGTTTTCGTTTCCCATGAAAATACCTCAAGGATCGTTAGCGGAATAATGTGAATCAAGTATACATCAAATTTTCATAAGCCCTTAATAAAAACAGGACTATAATATGATTTGTAAAACATGCAAATGGTTCAAAGATTTAATAATTTCACCAAAATTAGGATTGACAAAGATCATTTTGTCATTAACAATAGAATTTAAGAATAACCAAAATATCAGATGTCAATTTGATAAATAAACCTCTGCAATATCTTTGTAGGGTGCGGTGCGTTTTTCACCGCACCATCATTAAGGAGAAAAAAGAATGGAAGCCCACACAAATTTCCCCGCTCCCTTTTACCGTTGGCGGCCGCATCCATGGCATGGCCTGGAAATCGGGCCCGAGCCGCCGAACCGCGTCCTTGCTTATATAGAGATGACGCCTTTCGACTACATCAAATATGAGGTGGATAAAGTCACAGGCTATTTGCACGTTGACCGACCGCAGCGCACATCCTCTCTTCCGCCAACCTTGTACGGCTTCATTCCCCGCACATTTTGTGACGAGCGCGTCAAAGCACTTTCACAAAATGCAATCCGCGGCGATGGCGATCCCCTGGACATTTGTGTTGTCAGCGAAAGACCAATCAATCGGTCTGAAATTTTTCTCAATGCCGTCGTTGTCGGGGTGATCCAGCTTCTTGATCATGATGAAGCCGATGATAAAATTATTGCCATCCTCGAAAACGATCTTGTTTACGGGCATATTCGGGATATTGACGAACTGCCCAAGGTGCTTGTGGAGCGAATGCAGCATTATTTTAAGACTTATAAAATGATCCCCGGCGAAAAACCTGGAATAGAACTGATCAATGTTTCAGGACCTGAAAAAGCAAAGAAAATTGTTAATGCTGCCATCCAGGATTATGAAGATGCCTTTGGGCGCACATAAAGCCAGCATTTATTTTGAATTAAAAATAAATAAGGTAAACGATCAAAACGCTTGTCAGGAATCAAGCTTCACGCTAGAATTCAGACATGCGTTTTGATATTTTTTCCCTGTTTCCAGAAATATTTCCCACTTATCTTGATACAAGCATCCTGAAAAAAGCCCAGGATGCCGGGCATCTCGAAGTCCACACCCATAACATACGAGATTACACCACTGACAAACACCATACAACCGATGATACCCCCTACGGGGGAGGCGGCGGCATGGTGATGAAACCAGAACCCATTTTTACAGCAGTCGAGACTGTATTAGGAACACCTGCAAAATGCCCGATAATTTTAATGTCCCCCCAGGGGCGCCTGTTCAACCAGGAAATTGCATTTGAATTGGCAAAATATGACCATCTGGCTTTATTATGCGGACGCTATGAGAGCCTCGATGAACGCATTCGCCAACACCTTGTTACTGATTCAATTTCAATAGGCGATTACGTCCTGACGGGTGGAGAACTGCCGGCATTAATTATCGTTGATGCCGTCACCCGTTTGCTCCCGGGTGTTCTTGGTGACCCAGAAGCGGCTGTGGACGATTCACATGCAACCGGTATTCTTGAATACCCTCATTACACCCGACCGCCCGAATTTCGCGGATGGGGCATACCCGATGTCCTGCTGTCCGGCAATCACGCTGAAATCGACCGGTGGCGTCGGCATGAAGCATTACGGCGCACTCTTGCACAAAGACCTGATTTACTGATCAAAGCTGATTTAAGCCAGGAAGATCTGGCTTTTTTAGAAAGTTTGGGTTATCACCCTTAACAACAAAGCTAATCAATCAAAATGGAGACTTCATGGAAACAAAACAAATGAGCTATTTGAAAACTTTTTTACTTGGGTTTGGATTTTTCGGTGTCAGCGTCATTTGGTCTGTCTATAACGCCTTCGTCCCTTTATTTTTGGATGAACGTTTTGGGCTGCAAGCAGGATTTATTTCTTTTATTATGGTCTTGGACAACATCGCTGCTTTGATCATCCAACCCCCTTTAGGTGTATTTTCCGATCGACT
>JAFGLS010000083.1 GCA_016927935.1 Syntrophaceae bacterium | reverse complement strand
TTTGTCACTTCGAGCGAATGCGAGAAGTCTTGTAAATCAATAATATAAAAGAAAAATTCCTCGTCATCCCTAAAAGTCGAAATCCCCGAAATGACAGGGAAAAGATTAAGCAAAAGTTTCTGGTTCTATATTTAAGCAATCAGGTTTTCTTTGGAGAAGAACAGGATAATTTATTATTTGATAATTGTCTTTAATGATATTTATTCAATTTTATCTTGACAATAAATATAATCTTATGCCGATATAGCGCATTAAAATTTACTGGATTATTCAAGGAGGTTGAAAAGCAAGGTTATGGCTAAATATGTGTATTCATTCTCGGAAGGATATGGAAAAAGCAAGAATCTTTTGGGAGGCAAGGGAGTCGGGCTTGCGGAAATGGCGCATCTGAAAATTCCCATTCCTCCGGGGTTCACTATTACAACTGAAGTTTGTACTGCTTTCTACGCTAATAAAGGCCGTTATCCTCAGGGATTAAAAGAACAGGTTGCCAAAGCGATGCAAAAAATGGAGAAGGATTCGGGGATGAAATTCGGCGATCCGACAAATCCTCTTTTGTGTTCAGCACGGTCGGGGGCACGCTCCAGCATGCCGGGTATGATGGAAACAGTGCTCAATATCGGCCTTACCTCTAAGACCATTCCCGGAATTATTGAAAAGACGAAAAATCCTCGCTTTGTCTGGGATTCGTACCGCCGTCTGATTCAGATGTATTCGGATGTCGTGATGGAAAAAGCCGAGGGCATAGAACCGGAAGAAGGTATGGGTGTGCGTCAGCAGTTGGAGAGAGAACTGGCGGCAATGAAAACTCGTTGCAGTGCCAAATCGGATGTTGATCTTACGGACAAAGACCTCGTCCAGCTTGCCGAAATCTACAAAGCCAAAATCCAGGAAGTCCTCGGTAAACCATTTCCTGATGACGCCAATGAACAACTTTGGGGCGCTATCGGCGCCGTCTTTAAGAGCTGGAACGGCAAGCGCGCGGTTGCCTATCGCCGTATAGAAGGAATTCCCGATGACTGGGGTACTGCCGTTAATGTGCAGGCAATGGTTTTCGGCAACATGGGTGATAATTCCGCCACGGGCGTCGCCTTTACCCGTAATCCGGCCACCGGCGAGAATAAATTTTACGGTGAGTGGCTGCCCAACGCGCAGGGTGAAGACGTTGTCGCTGGTATCCGTACGCCCAACCCGATAAATGAGGAAACCCGCCAAATTGATGATACGGAAGGTCATCCGTCTCTGGAAAAAGCCATGCCCAAAGCCTACTCCCAGATTAAGGGTATCCGAAATGCACTGGAAGCGCACTTCCGGGATATGCAGGACCTGGAATTCACCATTCAGGAGGGTCGTGTCTGGATGCTTCAGACTCGGACAGGCAAACGCAACGGCCCCGCGGCCGTGCGCATGGCTGTGGAAATGTATAAGAAAAAAATGATCAGCGCGGCTGAAGCGGTTTCGCGCGTGACGCCGGCACAGCTTGATGAAATGCTTCATCCGATGGTTGATCCGAAAGCCGAAGCTTCGGCGGAATTTCTGGTCAAAGGCCTGCCTGCCGGTCCCGGCGGAGCCGTCGGACAGGTTGTGTTTACGGCGGAAGAAGCAGTCAACTTAAAGAAAGAAGGTAAGAAAGTAATTCTGGTGCGCGAGGAAACCAATCCCGAAGATGTGGAAGGCATGCGGGCGGCTCAGGGAATCCTGACGGCGCGCGGCGGTATGACCTCGCATGCGGCACTGGTTGCCCGCGGCTGGGGCAAATGCTGTATTGTCGGTGCTGGAGCTTTGCATGTGGATATCGCGCAAAAGACTATGTCCGTTGCCGACAAGGTTGTACGCGAAGGTGAAATAATTACGCTTAATGGAACCAAGGGACGTGTTTACATTGGTGCTCTGCCCATGATCAGCGGTGCTGAAGATGATAAAAACTTTGATGCTTTCATGAAGCTCTGCGATTCGGTGCGTCGTTTGAAAATCCGCACCAACGCCGAAACTCCGAAAGACGCGGCCAAGGCAGTGCAGTTCGGCGCTGAAGGCATCGGCCTTTTCCGCACCGAGCATATGTTCTACGGCGAGAACAGTGAAAAGCCGCTTTTCTTCCTGCGCAAGATGATTCTTTCGGACAATGAGGAGCAACGCCGCGCAGCGCTTGACGAATTGTTCCCGTTTGTCAAAAATGATGTGAAGAAAACGATGGAAGTCATGGGCGGCAGACCCGTAACCATTCGTCTGCTAGATCCACCCTTGCATGAATTTGTGCCGGAAAATCCTGATGAGAGGCAGCGTCTGGCAGAAAGTCTCGGGATTTCGGTAGACAAACTCAATTCCCGCGCGGAAAAACTGCACGAAACCAATCCAATGATGGGACATCGCGGTGTTCGTCTCGGCATAACCTATCCTGAGGTCAGTGAAATGCAGATTCGCGCCATTCTTGAAGGAGCGGCAGAACTTCTCAAGGAAGGCAAGAAGGCATTCCCTGAAATTATGATTCCGGTTGTCTGTGAAGTGGCGGAATTCAAAAATCAGGCGGATATAGTCAAAAAAGTTTATCCTGAAGTTCTGGCCAAATACGGCCTCAGGAAAATACAGTATATGGTAGGAACAATGATTGAAATTCCACGAGCGGCATTGCTGGCCGACCAGATTGCCGGCGAAGCGGAATTTTTCAGCTATGGAACAAACGACCTTACCCAGATGACTTACGGATTCAGCCGTGACGATGTCGGCGCGTTTGTGCCCGAATACGTGGAGAAGAAAATTATTCCGGTTGATCCCTTTCAGATACTTGATCAGGTTGGGGTCGGTCAGTTGATTGAGGTAGGCATTGAACGCGGAAGGAAAGCGCGCAAGGATTTGAAGGTGGGCATTTGCGGCGAGCACGGTGGCGAACCTTCCAGTGTTATGTTCTGTCACCGTGTCGGTATGAATTACGTCAGCTGTTCGCCCTATCGTGTGCCGATAGCGCGTCTTGCCGCCGCTCAGGCCGCGGTGGAAGACGGGAAAAAAAGCCCGTCAAAACCAAAGGCAAAAATTAAAGCGAAAGCAAAAGTAAAAGTAAAAACAAAAAAGTCACGGAGGTAATTGACCAGAGAAATCTTTGGCTTAATGTCATTCCGAATCCCGATTTATCGGGATGAGGAATCTTAAACATCCCTCGCTAAGATGGGGACAAGGATTTCTCGTTGTCCCGACATAGCGGGACTCAAAATGAGATGATGTAAAGTATTTATAACGTTCAAATTAATTCAAAGGAAAAAATATTTTATGGAAATTGTTGTAAAAAATGAAAAATTGAAAAAATGGGTGGAAGAGATTCAGCAGATGTGCATGCCGGATAGAGTACATTGGTGCGACGGTTCCAAAAAAGAATATAATGAACTTATGTCGCAGGCGGTAAAAAGTGGTGCGTCAATAAAACTCAAAAAAAGAAGAAACAGTTTTTTGTTTTGCTCCGATCCATCGGATGTCGCACGAGTGGAAAGCAGAACCTATATCAGCTATCCTCAGCAGATTGACGCCGGACCGACCAACAACTGGATTGCGCCTGATGAATTAAAGGCGACGATGAAAGATCTCTACAAAGGATGCATGAAGGGGCGGATAATGTATGTGATTCCTTTCTCCATGGGCCCAATTAATTCGCCGATAGCCAGAATAGGCATAGAAATAACAGACAGCATTTACGTTGTTTGCAATATGCATATCATGACGAGAGTGGGGAAGAAAGTTTTAAGAAAACTGGGTAAAAAAGGCGAGTTTATTCCCTGTCTGCATTCCGTCGGTGCTCCTCTGGAACAGGGACAAAAAGATGTTCCGTGGCCTTGCGCGCCAATGGAAAAAAAGTATATCAGCCATTTCCCCGATGAAAATCTGATCTGGTCTTTCGGCTCAGGCTATGGCGGTAACGCGCTTCTGGGCAAAAAATGTCTGGCTCTGCGTATTGCCTCGGCCATGGCCAAACGTGAAGGTTGGATGGCGGAACACATGTTGATTTTGAGACTAACCAGTCCGGAAGGAAAACAGTATCACATTACCGGTGCTTTTCCTTCCGCGTGCGGTAAAACCAATCTGGCCATGCTGCAGCCGACAATCGAAGGATGGAAATGTGAATGCGTCGGTGATGATATCGCCTGGATGAAAATCAGACCGGATGGACGTCTGCACGCGATCAATCCCGAAGCAGGATTTTTTGGCGTGGCGCCGGGCACATCTTACATCTCCAATCCCATGGCGATGGAATCAATTAAGAAAAACACGATTTTTACCAACTGCGCCCTGACCGATAAGGGTGATATCTGGTGGGAAGGAATGGACGGCAAACCTCCCAAACATGCCATTGACTGGAAAGGACATGACTGGCCCAACGAGAAAAAAGAAGTTGCTGCCAATCCTAATGCGCGTTTTACTGCCCCTGCATCGCAGTGTCCCGTCATTTGCCCGGATTGGGAAAAACCCGAAGGTGTACCGATTGACATATTTATTTTCGGCGGACGGCGCGCCGGAGTTGTGCCTCTGGTTAACGAAGCATTTAATTTTGATCATGGTGTTTTCCTCGGTGCCACAGCATCTTCGGAAACCACGGCTGCCAACATCGGCGCGGTAGGCAATCTGAGGCGTGATCCTTTCGCTATGCAGCCTTTCTGCGGTTACAATATGGGCGATTATTTCCAGCACTGGCTGGATATGGGTGATAAACTTGGCGATAAAGCTCCCCGGATATTTTATGTAAACTGGTTTAGAAAAACACCTGACGGCCGGTGGCTCTGGCCCGGTTTTGGGGAAAACAGCCGCGTGCTGAAATGGATGTGCGAGCGGATTGAGGGCAAAGCCCAGGCGGTTAAAACGCCGATTGGATTACTGCCGACCGCTGACAGTCTCGATATGAAGGGACTCAACATTGACAATCAGGATATCAAAGCCCTGCTTCATGTTGATGTGGAAGAATGGAAGGCGGAAATTCCCGACATTGAAAAACACTTCTCGCAGTTCGGAGACCGACTTCCTGAAAGACTGACAAAACAATTAGATGCTCTCAAAGAAAGGCTGGGTTAATTTTAAATCACGCAAAATTAACGGTAACCGCAAATAGAATAAGGTGGAATTCTCTTTATTTCCAATTTATTATCTTAATTCAGATAATAAAAATCTGGCTGCCACCAAGTGTCCATCACGTGTCCAATGTCGGTTTAAAGGATAATAAAGATAAGGATTGGACAGGCCTGCTTCCCTCATCTGTGGAAGCAAATCAATCACGTGAATTTTATTCTTAACACACCAGTCAACAATGCGCTTATTAGGAATAGCAGGATCCAATTTTTTTCCGGAAGGCAGATCATCACTTTTCAAGAACTTGTTCCACAGTTCCGGATAAACCTGTTCGATGGTAGGAACAATGACAATCCAGAAATTGGCTCTATTCCGGGTAACCTCTTCGTGAAATTTATCTAGTATTTTGAACATGATATCCCACGATTTCTTCAGCTCCGGCGTTAAGTCAACTATATATTGTTCAGGATATAATATATAACTTCTTTCAAAAATGACTTTATGACTTTCCAAAAAATGCCGTATGGAATCGTTTTTAGTGGCAACTCTGACGAGCATGTTCGCCAATGCGGATTTTGATAAAATCTTATAAAACCATAATACGGGACTGACATTAGTAACTACCGCCGGCTCCGTCCATTGTTCAGATCTTTGAGATCCCGGCGGAGTTAACGTAAGTTCGCCTAGACTATTTTGCCGGAAAACCGGTTTGTCGTATCCCCAGATAAAATCCGATACGTTTTCAAAAAGATCCGTGTCCGCATAAATTACAACAATAATTTCATCAGCTGTCCATTGATAGCCTTTCTTTTTCCACAGTAGATATTCTTGATCATTTCCATAACCCGATACCCCCATATTTATTACTTCAATAGTGTTGTTTGTTTCACGTTCTATTACGCTCGTGAAAATATCCTCATTCTCAACACCAAAGCCCCATACAAAAGAATCTCCCATAACCAAAATGCGCTTTTTCTTATTTCTTTTTAGATCATAGGCTTTGCCTCTGTATCCATAATTATTCTGTCGCACATGATGACGCATATCCAGCCATACGAAGTCATTTTCTGCGTCCGTTAAGCCATCCCACCCCAGGTTTTTGTCATGCCGTGCAAACTTACCTCTTTCTGATTCCATTACATTATTCATGTCCATGATATTGTAATGAGCGGGTAAAGTTATACGAATGAGCAGTTCAGCCAGCAATAAACCGATGAAACTTCCTGCTAAAACCAAGAATAAACGGGTTTTCACGAATCTCATAAATATCCTAATTACGCAGCCAGTACTTTGGTGGAAAGAAATCCATTAGATATATTTTGAAAAAGTTCACCCTGCATTATGAAAAAAGAGAATTACCAATTTTTTTCGATTATCCTGTCAAATTTTTCTTCCCGGAATGCTCATGGAGGCGGTAATGCCACCGTCAACGGGAATGGCCTGGCCGGTCATGTAGCTTGATTCATCACTGGCCAGAAATAGTATGGCCCAAGCGACTTCTTCGGGAGATGCAGCGCGCTTTAATTCACAGTATTTGCCGAGCTGGTTTTCCTTCCCGCTGCTGCGGGCCCATTCAAAGAATGGCTGGGTCATGCCTGTTTCGATGAGCCCCGGACAGATGGCATTGATGCGCACGTTGTATGCTCCGACTTCGCAGGCGGAGGTTTTGGTGAAGTTGATTAAAGCGGCTTTGCTGGCGCTGTAGGCGTTGCCACCCGCGCCGGACATGATTCCGGCAACAGAAGCAATATTAATGATAGAACCCTGGCGGCGTGACTTCATATGAGCAATTATGTGTTTTATGGCATAAACGGGTCCCATGACGTTGACATCGTAAACCTTGTGCCACTCTTCGGATTCCTGATCCTCCAGTGCGTACAATCCACCGGAAATGCCGGCGTTGTTTATTAGAATATCGATGTTAATAAATTTTTCCAGAGCAAGGTTAATCAACGCCTTTATTTCTTCTTCTGATGAAACATCTGTTTTCCGAATGATGACTTTACCACCCTTGCTTTGAATTTCTTTCTCAACCTGTAAAAGACCGGTTTCGTTCACGTCGGCCAAAACGAGGTTGGCTCCTTCGCTGGCAAAAAGAAGAGCCGATGCCCGGCCAATGCCATTGGCAGCTCCGGTTATAATCGCGTTTTTACCGTTTAAACGGTGTGCCATTTTTAACTCCTGAATTTTTGTAAATAAGCATAGGTAAGTTGTTATTTTCTGTCAATGAGGAATGTAAACAGTAATCAAGTTTTAAGTTTTAAGTATTAAGCGAGAAATGTGAAAAGAATAACTAAATGGTGAAGGAGAAACATGCTTGCCACAGCTTTCTCTCTCTGCAACTTAGATGGTTTACGATGTCATGTCGAATCGCGATGAGACATCTTATTTTTACAGAATTACTTATAGCCACGACATTTTAAAACTCCTCTGAATTGGCATTATTAGGAGGTTTGCATTGTTGATAGCATGGGCTTATTTTGTGTGATATCATAATTGACATTGCAATTATTGCCAAAAAAATAGATATTTAATCCAACTTCAATAAAAATATCATAAAGAAAATGAATTGGTTAAATAATAAAATCATTCAGAAAGCCGATTACATTTTGTTAAGCGGGATATTGCTTGTCTGCCTTTTATACAGATTTTTCTACTTCGGATTTTTGCATCCGGGAATGGTTTTATATAACGCGGATAGCGTTATGTATTTTGTTTATGTTGATATATTCGGGGGAATTATTGATCCGTACCGAACGCCTCTATATCCTTATGTGATAAGATTTTTCGAATACGTATCCAAAGATAATCTCGTTCAAAATCTGATTCTGTTTCAACAGGCAATATCGTTTCTATCCATTATACCATTTTATTTTGCTTCCATGAGTATTCTCAGAAATAAATATGCGGTTGTCATCGCCACTCTTTTTTACGGTTTATGGAATACTATACTTATTCAAAATGTTTATCTTAATCCGGAGAGCTTGTGCTTTGCCGGTTCTACCTTAATGTTGTTTATTCTTGTGAAATATTTAGAAAAACCAAAAAAGTTAAACGCCTTATATCTTGGCATTTTCCCATTCTTCCTGGTAATGCTGAAGCCTACTTATTTGATATTGATACTTGTGGTTATTGTATTTCTGCTGTTTAGATTTATTCTTCTTCGAGATGAAAGAAAAATTTTATACTGGGGATTTATTGGAATATTTGTTTCTGTCGTTGGCGTATTAAGTTATTGCGAGATGAATAAAAGATACAATGGGCAATTCGTTTTGAGCAATATAGCTTTGAACAACACTCTGGCTCACATAACGACAAGCGGTGCATACAAATATGGCGGAGATGAGGAGTTCATAGCCATTATTGACTCTGCAAAAAAGCATACTTATTATGACGTCCCCTTCAGCATCAATAATGATATTACCGACAGATATCAAAATTATATTAAAAGATTTCCTCAGTATCTGCCTCCAACGGAAGATACGCTTTTTTGTTTAAACTTTCCGGACACTGTAAATTATCCGCCGGAAAGGATTAATCGGTTTGTAAAGAATTCTCAGTTCACAGGTGTTTATTTCAAATACATGCTTAAGCGGGTGTTTGATATAGTAGTAGGAGCCTACGGCAATCTATTTATTTTGTTTCTTTTACAGACAGTTATAATCATTGGCCTGTATGTCAAGTATAAAAAAGTAGCGTGGGCTCAGTGGTTTTGTATCCTGTTTATCTTGGGACAATTTTTCTCTATATGGCTTGCGGGACTGGATGATATGGATCGTCACTTAATTCCTACTTACCCTTTTATAATACAGATTGCAGGTTCGTTTATGACGGTTTTGGTATCTTTTTTGAAAAAAGAAAAAATTGTTGAAGTAGTTTTATAATCCAGCCTCCGTATTTACATCTGCAATTTGAACAAGCCGGCTATGGGAGCAAGTAATGAAAAGCAAGTTCCGGATATTTCTCATCATCATTCTATAGCCCCCGTTTTAAAAAAATATTTCTGAACAGAAAGATGGTGATTCTTAATCCTGCTTTAATGTGTGTCAAAAAATCGGAAAAAGTGCTTATGGCGAAAATATGCTGAAGAATGAAAAAAGGTCGCAGATAAAAATCACGATAAGCTTTAAAATAATATTTTTTTACCAATTGAGCAGGTATGACATCTGATTTCAACACCGGTTGCGCCAGATTATAAAGATCCCAATTTTGATGAAGAAGCAAGTCTTTTTGCAGGAGGTCTTTGTACATCGCTGTTCCGGGATATGGGGTAGTAATATTAAATAGAGCAAATTGAATAGCTGAATTTTTTGCGTATTTAATTGTATTTTCCATACTGAGTTCCGTTTCTCCGGGGTTGCCCAGCATAAATGTTCCACGTATGTTAATTTTTGCCGCCTTGGTCCAGGTAAGAGCGTTCTGAAATTGTCCCAAATTGGTTCGTTTATTTATATGTTTTAAAATATTTTCATCAATGGTTTCAAAACCATATGTAATTTGATGACAGCCGGCTTTTTTCATTAACAAAAGCAAATTCGGATTTACACAATCTATTCTGGCAAAACAAGACCAACTAAGCTTAATTTTTTCAGCAATGATTAAATGACACAATTCAGTGACATTTTCAGGGCTGGCAGTGAATGTATCATCATAGAAAGATATTTCCCGGATGCCATAGTTTTGTTGTAAGTGTTTAATATGCTGAATTATCTTTGTGGAAGACATAAATCTTATCTTAGTTCCGAACATTCCAGAAAAACAGAAAGTACATTTACCGGGACAGCCACGGGAAGTCATCATCCCGATGGATGGTTCCCTTTTGGTTGCACCTAAAGCGGAGTGATATAAATGCATTGGTAGTTTGTCATAAGCGGGAAAAGGTAGTTCATCCAAATCTACATATGTTTTACAATCAGCATTGACAACAACTTCATTATCGGAGTTTTGCCAGGTAAGGTTGGGAATAAGATTGTAAGGGGTACCTTTGGCCAGTTCTATAATTGGAATTTCACCTTCGTTCCTAACAACAAAGTCACAACATTTATCCCGAATAAGTTCTTTATGAAATACGGTGGGATGTACGCCACCCATTACTATTTTAGTATTTGGAAAAGATTTGCGAATACTTTGGGCAATCGCCAAAGCTGTTGAAATTTCCACGGTATTTGCTGTAATCCCAGCAAAATTTATATGAGGATTAATCCTTACAATGATCTCCGAAACACTTAATTGTAAAGCTTCTGCATCTATTATTTGTGAAGAGTGTCCTTGCTGATCCCATATTGCTGATAGTGTGGCTATGCCCAGTGGAGGGATTTTGGCATTAATTATTCTCCATATATTATCTTTAGCAATTTTACGCGGTGGATTGATAAAAACAAAGTTCATAGATATGGTTTATTTCAAAAAGTTTTAATATTATTGTATCTTGATAAATATTTGAAACCGGCAACATTTTTTGCGAAATAAAAAAATATTGCATTAGTTGTCAAAAAACTAAATAATTATAATAGAAAGTATATAAAGTAACAGATACCGTAAGATGTGTTTTGTCAAGCTGGAAGTTTTACACTCTAAACTTGAATGCACCTGTCACGGAGATATTTTTGTTATGATAAAAAAAATTATTGGAGCATTAGTATTTTTTTTCGTTCCGCATCCTTTCAATGTGGTACTTCGTCGCTTACTGGGACAAAAAGTTGAAGCGGGGGCAAAAATTCACATATTTTCGTTCATATTGACAAATAATATTTTTGTAGGCAAAGGTGCTTCGATTGCACCATTTTGTATTCTCCAGGCTGATGAAATCAAAATCGGAGATTATGCCCAAATTGCTCCTTTTGTAATTATTCGTGCGCAACTTCTCAAGGGAGCCTGCTTTCACATGGGCAAACATTCCAGAATTTTTCCCTTTTGCTGGATTGAACCGGGAGAGGGAGTTTACATAGGTGACCAGGTTGGGATAGGAGCATATACGCTTATTTTTACACATGGTGCCTGGTCTGATTTCCTGCATAATGGTCCGGTGGAGCAGGGTCCGGTAACGATTGAAGACCATGTATGGCTTCCCTGGAGGGTTTTTGTAATGCCGGGGGTAACCATTGGCCGGCGTTCCATTATAGGAGCAAATTCAACTGTCACGACTTCTATTCCTGCTCATACATTGGCGGTAGGTTCTCCCGCGAAGATAGTAAAATCGGAAATAAATACAGAACTGCATTCTGATGAATTTAAAAAAAGAGTTGGAATTATTTTTTTAGAATATGAAAAATATTGTTCCCGACTTAACTCAAAACCTCCAAATGTTACATCAGACAATGTAAATTTCTACAGATCTCATTGTGGAGAAAGTCCTTCAGAGAAGGCAGTGATGAATATAGATATGAGTAATTATACTTATCGGATTACCGGTAGTTTCGATCCTTCTGCTTTTTTGACTTTTTTGGTGACATATGGAATTCGCCTGGAAAGGATACAATAAAATTTATTTTGCAACCGGACATTAATAAGTCATCAAATAGCAGAACAACTTCAAATGATATTATGCGGGTACACCGCTGAAAGAGTCATAGTTCTTTAATATTAATTTCTGAGAATTTTTTATGGTACTAAGGCAATTATTTTTCAGTAAAAATAAATCGGCCGAAGCTGAATCTAATCATTTTCCTTGCTTGTTTTTCTACAGATTCAATATTTTCGATTTGCTGGTGATAATTATCTGCATAGCAAGCTTTTGCTGCAGTTTTGTTGAATCAATGGTTAATTGCGATAATCACCATTGGGGTTGGGCTTACATCACCGCGTTGGATATAAAAAGAGGAGCGATACCGCATTCTGAAGTAATTATTTTCTATGGATATATCTATACATTACTCCAAAGTATCGCATTAATCTTTTTTGGTGAAAGATTAATGAGTGTGGGAATTATTACCGGCCTATTTTATTCTTTGACGTTGCTTCTTTCCTATCGCATTTTTCACAAATTCTTAAAGAAAAGCCTTGCTTTTATTTCCGTTCTTCTCCTTTTTCTTATTCATCCTTATATTATTTATCCTGCTGCTAATTACTTTGCTTATACTTTTCAACTACTGGCGCTGATTTTCTTCTTAAAATATTCCCAAAATCGTTTTAATGGATTCTTAGCAGGCTTCTTTCTTAGTATGGCAGTGCTTTCCCGTTATTCTTCCGCTATTGCAATTATTCCGCCGTTTGTAATTTTGCTTGCCTGGGAGTTCTTTGTTTTTCCTGACATAAAAAAACACATCATAGAAAAAATCGGAATCGTGAGTGCAGGCATTGTTATTCCTTTAATAATATTTTTTATTTATCTTGGCATGAATTCCAGCATTGGGACTTTTTTTTACCAAACACAGACGTTAATTAAACTAAGGTCAGGACTGGATAATGTTACTACCTATTTGAACTTTTTATCCTTTATTTTCCTTTTAGATACAAGTAGTTACGCTTTCGGTTTTCGAGGTAAGTTCTTCTCACTAATACTAATTATCTGTGTGTTTGTACTTGCTCGTGAAATTATTGGGAAAGTATCTGGTAACCCTATAAAATCTGATTATAATCGTTATAATATTGTTGCGGTTAGTCTTATCGCCATCTTTGGATTTTTGAATTCGGTACACATTTATGAAACAGTCCGTTTGGTCAATGGAGCGTCTCTGGGCATAGGGGTCGTCGTGTTCGTTTTTTATAGACTCTTCATTCGCGCTATAAAACCAGTTAAATGTCTAATAATCATATCCGGTATTCTTCTATGTTTATTCTTGTCGAGCAGTATTTTATTTACTAAAACAAGTTCAGCATATTACCCATGGAGAAAGGATGTTTTGTTTTGTAACGGAGTAACCAATAAAAATATTGGAATATTTAAAGGAAAACTATTGACTAAAGAGTATAATGACTTCTATCAGGAAGTATATGATTCAGTAGAGCCATTTAAGAATTCATGTTATATTCTTAATTATACATTTGATGTAGTAGCCATTGTAATGAATGACCTGCCTCGCATACAGATTGCGCCGCTAAATTTACCCGGACTATATGATGTCTCTGCACAGGCAAGATTAATAGACCGACAAAAAGCTGTAATACTTTCTTATAAACGTTTAGACTTTCCTGGTTATAAGGAGATTTTTTGTAAACGGTGGCCGGACGAGATACCATGGTTGGGGGGCGGTTATTTATTCATCTATGCGCCAGTAAAATATGCTAATAATAAACAATCTTAATGTTCCGGTGAATTATATAATTACATAAATAAAGACTTTTTCCGATGTCAAAGATATTACTGATCAAACCAAGATTCCTTATACCCAATTTTCTGCAAATAACGCATCCTATGGGGCTGATGTATATTGGTACCGTGCTGAAAGGGAAAGGACATGATCCCAAAATTCATGACTGTGCCAGTGACTACAAAAATCTCAAGATTCTCACGCGTATAATTGGGGATTGGAAGCCTGATTTTATCGGCATCAGCTTAATTGCCACTGAACTTGAGCAAACAAAAGAGATAATGAAGGTCATACGTCATATCCTGCCGAACGTACCTGTTATATTCGGTGGTCCGTGGCCTTCAGCCAATCCCGAAGAAGCCATAAGGACATTTGGAGCCGATTTTGTTGTTATGGGTGAAGGGGAACTGATATTTACGAAATTGATAGATATCCTAAACAAAGGACTTTCAACAGACTCAATTTCCGGAACGGCTTCAATAGTTAAATCAGAGGTGAAAATCAATCCAGGACATTATCTTACCGAAGAAGAATTAAATGCGCTTCCTTTTCCGGCTTGGGAATTATTAGATCATAAATTATACGCAAAATCAACGTCATTTGCCTGTGTGGGCAGCAGGCCTTACATGACAATAGTCACTTCCCGAGGTTGCCCATTCAAATGCGTATACTGTCATCAGACAATGGGCAAGGTTTTCAGAAAGAGGTCAGTTCAGTCGGTGTTGTCAGAAATGGAAGAACTACGTTTCCGTCATGGATTCAAAGAATTTGAGATAATTGATGACTGTTTCAATTTGGACAGTGAAAGGGTGCGCGCAATTCTTACCGGTATTCGTGACAGGTTGGGTGATGTTAAATTGCACTTTCCAAACGCCCTTCGTGCTGACATGCTTGAACCAGAAGACATGTTTCTTTTTAAGCAGGCAGGAACAGTATCGGTTAATTTCGCCATTGAGACTTCCAGTCCGCGGTTGCAAAAGATGATTCACAAGAATCTGAATATTGACAAGGCCGTTTTTGCCATCAACGCTGCTGTCAAGGCAGGAATTCTCTCTAACGGTTTTTTCATGATAGGGTTCCCGACAGAAACTTACGAAGAGGCGTATGCTACAGTTGAGTTTGCTGTTCGTTCAGCCCTACATCGCGCATATTTCTTTATTGTCACACCATTTGCAGGAACAGAACTTGCTGAAATGGCTGGACAAAATATAAATGTTGCCGTTAACCCGCGAAAGATGACCTATTTTTACACCAGCACACTCAACATTTCGGCAATGTCAGACCGTGAATTACAGAAGGTTTTTCGCCTCGCTTATATTCGCTTTTATTTATATCCGAAAAGACTATTCAAATTGACTGCTTATCATCCACAAATTTTTTCACTTTTGCGGTCTGCATTTTTTCTTTTAATCAGAATTCTATCGCCGATACGCTGCAACGCCTGAGTTGGAAATATTAATTTTGTGTTAGTCTGCCATTTATTAAGACAGCTTAACTTCGTCAAAGACCTGAAATGATTTTGAGTAAAAATATGCCCGGGAAAAAAAGTTCTTACTGTTCATGTGGACCTAAATTGAATTATATAAAAAGTTTGCATAATACCCGTTGTGTCATTTCGAGGAGCGCAAGCGATTGTGACTCCCGCTGAGAGCCAATGAAATGAGGCTCGAAGCCCAAGAGGAACAATCCCGCCAACGTAGTTGGCAGCGACGAGAAATCTTTCTTTTATATTATGACGTTATAAGATTTCTCCCTTCGGTCGAAATGGTTGTAAAGGTAGGCAAGGTGTTGCTGGGATTCAAATAAATAAAGGATTTGCTCTTCGATGTCTAAGATTCTGCTGATTAAACCAAGATTTCTTGCTCCCGAGTTTCAGACAATAACGCAGCCTATGGGGCTTATGTATATCGGTGCTGCTTTAAAAAATGCCGGACATGAACCGAAAATTCATGATTGTGTCAAAGACTATAAAAATCTCAATATTCTCAGACGAACAATTAAAGACTGGAAACCGGATTTTATCGGTATCAGTATAATTGTCACAGAGATTGAGAAGACAAAAAAAATCATGGGAATCATACGTCAAATCCTTCCAAACGTGCCCGTGACCTTTGGGGGCCCTTGGCCTTCAGCCAATCCGGAAGAATCAATAAAGATATTAGGAGCCGACTTTGTAGTCATTGGTGAAGGGGAACTGGTATTTTCCCAGTTGGTGGATGTTTTAAATAAAGGACTTTCCACAGAATCAATTTCCGGAACGGCTTCCATGGTTGACGGGCAGTTAAAAATAAATCCGGGGCGCTATCTTACCGAAGATGAATTAAATGCGCTTCCTTTTCCGACTTGGGAATTATTAGATCATAAATTATACGCAAAAATGCCTTCAGGAGCCAGCGTGGGCTGTAGACCTTATATGGCAATAGTGACTTCACGAGGTTGTCCATTTAAGTGTTCCTACTGCCATCGGACAATGGGTGAAATCTTCAGAAAAAGGACAGCGGAGTCAGTATTGGCAGAGATGGAAGAACTTCGCTGGCGACATGGATTCAGGGAATTCGAGATTATTGATGATTCCTTCAACATTGACCGTGGAAGAACGTACGAGATACTTACCGGTATTCGAGAGCGGCTGGGCGGCGTCAAGCTGCATTTTTCCAATGGTCTTCGGGCCGACATGCTGGAACCGGAGGAGATGTCCCTTTACAAAAAAGCAGGTACGGTTTCCGCCGGGTTTGCTATCGAGACATCCAGCCCGCGGCTGCAGAAAATGATTCACAAGAATCTTGATATCAATAAGGCAATCATTACCATCAACGCGGCTGTCCGGGCAGGAATTTACTCTACGGGTTATTTCATGATCGGGTTTCCGACCGAATCATACGAAGAAGCCTCTGCCACCGTTGAATTTGCCGACCGCTCTACCTTGCACCGTGCATCGTTCATGCTGGTTACGCCATTTGCGGGTACCGAACTCGCAGAAATAGCCGCGGATATTCTCAAAAGAAAAGATAATGCCATGAATCCTCGGGAGACGACTTATTTTACAAGCAGCTTCAATGTTTCGGCAATGTCGGACAGGGATTTGCAAAGAGTATTTCGACGCGCATACTGGCGCTTCTATTTAAATCCGAAAAGACTGATACAACTTGTGATCTATCATCCAAAAGCTTTTTCTCTTCTATGGTATGCGTTTATTATTGTAATCTGGACTTTGCCGAAAAAACGCCGATCCTCCTGAATTTATCAACGTAAATATTCTTTTTTTGATTCTTCGATGTATTTCTTCTTTTATTGCAAACTGCAGACTTCATATTTAAAGTAAGAGTTTCTTCTTGAGTATTATTTTGACATACCCAGTCATTGTTTATATACTTTCACCATGAAAAAAGCATTGTTTACTAGGAAAGAGGCAGAGAATAAAGACTCTACAGGGAAAAATAGTTATTTCACGCTTTTCCTTGTGCTGTTTATTACGGCTCTCGTATTTTCCGGCAGTTTGAAATTAGATTGGACAAATTGGGATGATAATTTATTAGTGTACGATAATCCCATGGTCAGAGAAGCATGCTTTCAAGATATTTTCATTAAACCCGCTGATTATAATACTTATAATCCTCTGGTGATTTTTTCTTTCGCTCTTGAATGGAAGCTTGTAAAGGATAGGCCATTTCTTTATCACTTTGACAATTTTATTTTACATCTTTTTTGTACAGCTCTGGTCTTGTTTTTTTTTCGCAGGATAGGTCTTTCTATATGGTGGAGTGGCTTTGCAGCATTGCTTTTTGGCATTCATCCCATGCGTGTGGAATCCGTAGCATGGGTGTCTGAACGCAAAGACGTGCTTTGTGCACTCTTTTATCTAGCAGCTTTATTAATCTACATTCGCTATATTTCTCGCGAAAGGGAAGGACTATTGTGTCTGACGTTCTTTTTCTTTGTATTAGCTCTGCTTTCGAAGACTCAAGCTGTAGTATTGCCTTTTGTGCTGTTTTTGTTGGATTGGTATTTTAATAGAAAAATCGGATTGAAAGTTTTCTTGGAGAAAATAATATTTTTTGCGTTATCTCTTGTTATAGGTTTTTTGGGCGCGACATTTTTCATTAAAAATGCTTTTGTTACAACTAATAGTAAATCCATTGTAAATGTATTTGGTTTATTAGAGCAAGTTTTGCTGGGCGGTTATGCCTACAGTGTTTATGTTTTAAAGTCAATTATACCGTATGCGACTTCTATCTTATACCCAACTCCCTCATCACTTCAAACACAACATTTTGTTGGTGGAGTGATAGCAGTATTAATATTTATAGGTGCGCTTGTTAAATGGCGAAAATATAAGTTCATCACTTTTGGTCTGCTTTTTTTTAGCTTTAATATTTTCCTCCAACTTATGTGCTTCAAGGGAAGTGAGACAGCTTTTCTTAACGACCATTATACTTATGTCGCCTATATAGGGCTGTTTTTTATAATTGCCATGAGTATGCAAAAATTAGCAAAAAGGTTTTCAGCATACAGCAATTATTTTACGTGTTTTGCAATAGCGTTTCTAGTCGTATACAGCATAATGACGATAAAATATATTCCAGCATGGGGAAACAGCGAGACACTTTGGACTTATGTGATTAAAAAGTATCCGCACAAAATAGCCACAGCGCATCTTAACAGGGGTAACTATTGGTATAAAAATAATCAATCGGACAAGGCTTGGGAAGATTTCAACATGGCAATAAAAATCAATCCGGAATGTTCAAACGCCTATTTTAACAGGAGTGTTATTTATCTTGAAAGAGGTGAGACAAAGAAAGCTCTTCAGGATTATAACCGTTATATAGAGATTATACATCCCTTCGATGCGAGGGGTAATTTATTAAAATTGCCTTTATCAGATTCCTTTAGACATCGAGGTTCTATTTATATTAAATTGGGGCAATATGAAAAGGCACTTGCTGATTTTAACAAAGCCATCGAATTTGATCCATTCAATTTGGATAACTATTATAAAAGGGCTCTTACGCACATGCAGTTGCGTGAATATGAAACAGCCATTCGGGATTTCAATCTTTGCCATCAATCCGATCCGGCCAATTCCGATATAATCAATAACAGGGGGGTATGCTATCTTCGTCTCGGTAAGTTCCAATACGCGCTTGCTGATTTTAACAAGGCTATTTTATTAAACGGCACAAATCCTTCTTATTATGTAAATAGAGCCATTGCATATTATAAATTGGGCCGATTGGCTGAAGCGAGACAAGATGTGCAAACTGCTGGACAAATGGGTGCTGTGATTGATCCATCGATTAAAAAATTATTGCGTCTGCATTAATATAAAATCATGATCATGGACAAACTTTACATTGTAATGCCGGTATATAATGAAGAAAGCATAATTGCCAAAGTTATTGATGAGTGGCATTCTGTTGTTGAATTTGTCGGTAATGGCAGTAAATTAGTTATATTCAATGATGGAAGCAAGGACAACACATTAAGTATTTTAGAGAAGATAAAAAATAAATATGCCAATTTGATAATTATCAGCAAGGAAAATGCCGGACACGGCCCAACATGCATAGCCGCTTATAAATATGCAGTTGCGGAAAAAGCTGACTGGATTTTTCAAACGGATTCCGATGGTCAAACAAAATTGAAGGATTTTTGGCCGTTTTGGGAAAAGCGCAATAAATTTGATTTTATTATGGGCAGACGAGTCAAACGCGGCGATGGCTTCATAAAGTGGCTTATTTCACGCACGCTTAAACTGTTGGTGTTTATGATATTCGGAATTATTATGAAAGATGTCAACTCGCCCTTTCGTTTGATGAAGAGTGAGCGGCTGTGCCGATACCTGCCGATGATTCCGGATAATTATTTTCTTCCCAATACACTGTTGTCGGTGATGATTACAAAAAATAATGAAAAAATTCTATGGCAGAATATTTCTTTTTCTCCCCGGACACATGGAATTTCTTCCATGCCTTTGAAAAAAGTCATCGGATTGGGAATGTTTATGATAAATCAATTATATAAAATGAAAAACATAAGACTTCCAAGATGAAAATTGCATTAGTAAGACCAAATTACAAAAGCCATATAATAACTCCACCGCTGGGGCTTGGTTATCTTTCTTCGTATTTAAAAAAAAATGGAATAGACACGGTAATTATTGATGGTTTGAAAGAGCGTTTAGATTCGAGATGGATGATTAAGAGAATTCTTGAATTTAAACCAGACGCAGTAGGCGTTACCTGTCTTACCGCTTTTTATAGCGAAGTTGTTTTATTGTCTCGTGAACTCAAGAAAAACAAAATTGTAACAATTATAGGTGGACAGCATCCAACTTTTCTGCCGTATCAGACATTGGTCGAATCGCAGGCAGATTATGTTGTTTGTGGTGAAGGTGAAATAGCGTTACTTGATTTAGCCAGAAATGATCTCTGCAATGATAGTATTCAAGGCGTTTACTCATTGGAAAATTTAAAAAATGAGAATCAAGAAATAATAAAAACACGTGTCGTTGAAAATATGGATGAATTGCCCTTTCCTGACTGGGAACAAATGAATCCTAAAGGTTATCCCAGGGCACCTCACGGTGCCTTTATCAAGGGTTTTCCTGTCGGTGTAATTGTTACCGGCCGTGGCTGTCCTTATGAATGTACGTTTTGCGCAACTCCGAAATTCTGCGATAGAAGAATAAGATTCAGAACTCCGGAAAATGTGGTGCAGGAAATAGAGCACTTGATTAAAAATTTTCAAGTCAAAGAAATACATTTTGAAGATGATAATTTTACTTTCAACGCGAGTAATGTAGAAAAATTATGTCGTATGCTGATAGAGAAAAATATAAAAATTAACTGGGCGTGTCCGAATGGTATAAGAGCGGATGATATCAGTTCAGAACTTGTTCGATTAATGAGAAAAAGCGGATGTTATTGTCTTGCCTATGGAATCGAATCTGTCAATTCGAAGATTTTGAAGAACATTAAAAAAAAGGAAACGCTGGAAAATATATCAAGAGCTATTGATATGACCGAAAAAGCCGGCATAGCTGCCCAGGGATTTTTTATTTTTGGGTTGCCTGGGGAGACTACAGAAACGATTGAAGAGAATATAAAATTTGCTCTCTGTGCAGGGTTATCGCGTGCACAATTCATCATTCTTGATGTTTTACCAGGTTCCGAGTTGTGGGATACATTGCGTGGCAAATTCGTTCCAAACTGGGAAAAAGAAAGCTACCGAGAACCGGAATACCTGCCGGAAGGTATTACGAGAAAACAACTTATTGGGGCGCAAACGAAAGCCTTCAGAAGATTTTATCTAAGGCCGAAAATATTTTTCAGATTAGTGAAATTAATTGACTATAGACAAATTATTTTTTTGTTTAATAGAATAAAAGATTATAGATTATTTAAAATAAGTAGATTGATTTAAAAGATATTTACAGAGCTTATTTTTCAGATAATAGTTGCTTCTGATAAAATCTGTATGTCCTTTGTGTAATTTTATGGAAATTTTAATTAATCGACAGACACGAAATTAGGGAAAATCTTTTTACCTATGAAAACTGCTATAGAAATGATGCGGGGACTTATCCTCTCGAAATACTTTTCAGCACCGTTCTATGTTCACCTTTACGTTACGGAAAGATGCAATCTCCAATGCCGTATGTGTAATATTTGGAAAAGGAAATCAGAAGAAATGATAATAGAGGAAATTGAGCAGTGCGCTAAAATCCTAAAAGAATTAAAAGTGCCCAATATCGTAGTAACCGGTGGAGAACCTCTGCTTCGTTCGGATATAGTTGATATTGTTAGATTGTTAAATAAATATGGTTTCTCCGTGAGGCTTCAGACGAATGGTACTCTTGTCAATGAAGAAAAAATCAAGGCCCTTGCTGATGCCGGATTAAAAAACATTACCACTTCTTTGGATACACTGGATGAGAAAAAATTTGATTGGATTTGTCGCTCAAAAGACCTTGTCCAAAAAATTGAAAAGTCATTGGATATCATGGCTAAATACTTAGATGGCTTTATAGTAGTAAGCACTGTTGTATCAAGGATAAATGCTTCGGAACTGCCGGAAATTGTTAAATTCGTGCATTCAAAAAGAGCGTATTCGTCGCTTGTCCCTGTACACTTGCAAAAGACAGAAAATGCCCCCGGCTTTTGTTATGGCTATAATAAGGAAATGCTTTTTTCAAGGGAGGATTTTCCTGAAATAAAAAAGTCCTATGCGGAAATATTGAAAATGAAGAAGGAAGGATACAGGATTATTAATTCAAAAAAATTTTTGAATGATTCTCTTGAATATTTCAGAACAGGCAATTATGCATGGGATTGTAAGGCTGGGAAAAGAATTTTTGTTATTTATTCCGATGGAGGAGTTGCCCCTTGCGGTGTGTTTCCTCCATTGATTAATATAAAATCAAACTTTTTGGAAAAATTCAGAAGCGCCGAGTATGAGGAAAGCGCCAGGCGCATAAGGGAAGGATGTAGTGGTTGCATTTTTGCTTGTTGGCGGGAAACAAGCCTGTTTATTGATGATTTTGCAACCAGGATGGAACAAATGATGCTTTATCTAAGAAAAAAGACGAGTACACACCATAAATAAGGAACAGATAATTAAAAAATGACGGTAGAAGTTTTTAAACATACAAAAAGCCTTTCTCCTCTGACTCTGAAACCAATAGATGCAGAAATTATTTTCGATGGCGAAAATGTTTGCATGGTAAAGAAGGACGAAGAAGGAAAAGAATATAAGGCATTGGTTGAAAAAGATAAGGAACTTTATCTGCTTTTTACCAGATTAACTGATGAGTCTGCCGCGGAAACGCAGTTTGTTTCTGCTTATGTATCGTCAAAATGCAATTTGAATTGTCAGGTATGCTATGAGAGGTGCGGCAGTGACAAAGAAGTGAGCCTTGAAGAGTTAAAGGGATTATCTGAGAAATACAAAAATTGCAGAATTGGCTTAACGGGAATGGAACCGACCTGCAGAGAAGATATTTTTGAATTAATTAAAGTAGTAAAAAATAATCACAGTCTTGTTACGAATGGAATAAAACTGGAATCTCTTGAATATGTTCGTAAATTAAAAAAGCATGGTCTAAAAAGATTATGTTTTTCCTTTAATGGTTTTAATGATGAAATATACCGGAAAATGAATGGAGGAAATCTTCTCGAGACTAAGTTGAAAGCGCTTAAAAATGTTGAATTTGAAAAACTTGATACACTGCTCTCAGTGACTGTAGCAAGGAACATAAATGAAGATCAAATTTTGCCTTTAGTTGAATTTTGTTTTAAAAACCGTTCTTTTATCATTGGGCTGAGAATAAGAACCCTGGCACCAATAGGGAAGCATTTAAATACAGAGCAAATTTGCATGTCTGAATTAATAGATCTGATGGCTAACTCTTTGCAAATAAGCAAAACTGATATTGTTACTGAGTTCTGCTTTATGCAGGCATTTATTGAAAGATTTAGTAAGATTCTGCCGAAAGGTCTCAAGGATCATTATGGAACGAAACTATGCAGTTTTATGTTTAATGTGAGAAAAAAGAAAGACGGAGGATATTCTTGTCCAGGTTCACGTATAGATTTAAATAGGATAAACAAGAGTGTGTTTAGGTCATTTTATATGCTTTATTATCTGTTTAAGGCGTACGGTTTTTCAATATTAATGGAGACATTTCTTCATATCCGGAATCTGCACCGGTTTGTTGTCCAGAGAAAAATGCTTAATATAACCCTCAGGTGCTGGCCGACTCTTTATAATATTGATTTGGAGGAAATGAATAAATGTCCGCACTTATATTATAAAAACGGGGAAATGGAGAAGCTTTGTATTTCTAATATTAAGAATTCCGATAAGAAAAAAGAAAAATAAAATGAAAATTACAACGGTGCGAGTTGTAGCTAAAACAGAATCTCATTAAAAATAAGAACAAAGAAGAAATAATTAAAACATGGCAACAGAAGTCCTGAAACATACTAAAAGTCTTTCTCCTTTAACATTGAAAGAAATAGATGCAGAAATTATTTTCGATGGCGACAATGTATGTATGGTGAAAAAGGATGAAGAAGGAAGCGAATATAAAGCATTAATTGAAAAAGATAAGGAACTTTATCTGCTTTTTGCCGGATTAACCGATGACTATTCTGCAGAGACACAATTTGTTTCTGCCTATGTATCTTCGAAATGCAATTTGACTTGTCATGCGTGCTATGAGAGATCCGGTGATGATAAGGAAATAAGCCTTGAAGAGATAAAAGCATTATCGGCAAAATACAAAAACTGCAATCTCGGTCTGACGGGAATGGAACCGACCTGCCGAGAGGATATTTTTGAACTTATTAAGGCGACAGGTGGAAAGGTATGGCTTGTTACGAACGGAATTAAACTTGCATCTCTGGAATATGTAAAAAAATTAAAAGCTCACGGCTTAAAAAGAATATTTTTTTCATTTAATGGTACTAATGATGAAGTATATCAAAAAATAAATAGAGGTAATCTTCTTGAGACTAAGTTGAAAGCACTTGAAAATATAAAACTTGAAAAAATTAATGCAGTGCTTTCAGCGACCATCGCGAGAGGCGTCAATGAAGATCAAATCCTGCCTTTGGTGGAATTTTGTTTCAAGCACCGTTCTTTTATCGTTGAACTAAGAATAAGAACTCTTGCGCCAATAGGAAAGCATTTAAATACGGAACAAATATTGCTTTCCGAATTGATACAATTGGTTGCTGATTCATTGAACATAGATAAAAAAGATATTTTAACAGAATTCAAATTTATACAATTATTTATTAAAGACTATAGTCGACTTTTACCTAAAGGGTTTAGAGATAAATACGGCGCAAAATTATGCAGTTTAACTTTACATGTAAAAAAAGAAAAAAATGGCAGATATTCTTCTCCGGGCGCGCGTATTGATTTGGATAAGATAAACAAGAGTATTTTGAAATCCGTTCGTATGTTTTATTATCTGGTTAAAGCATATGGAGCTATGCTGTTGATAGAAATTGCTCTTTATGCTTCCAACTTTCCCCGGCTTGTCTTTCAAAAAAATATTTTGAATATTGTTCTCAAATGCTGGCCTAATATTTACAATATTGATTTGAAGGAAATGGATAAATGTCCGAGGGTCTATTATAGAAACGGACAAATGGAGAAATTTTGTGTTTCAAATATTATAAATTCAATCAAGAAAGAAAGGCAAAGTGAAAATTTATAGAGCAAAAGCTGTAACACTTTAAAGGTTTAAACCATGATGAAAATAAGACAATATTTCAATGCGGGATTGCATTATGATTCGATAACTGCAGGATGGCGGTATATTCTCGGTGACAATTTTCACTTTGGATATTTTAAGTCGCCTGATGATGATCTGGATACAGCGACGAATAATCTAATTGACAAACTGGCTTCGCTGGGAAAACTTGGACCGGAGACAAAAATATTGGATGCGGGATGCGGAATCGGCAACCCGGCTTTCTATCTTCATAAAAAGTTCGGTTCAGACATAACAGGCGTTTCTACAAGCAAGAAAGGCGTAGATTTGGCAAATAGCTTGATTGGAGAAGATAAATATAAAGGCAAAATTCGTTTCAGACTTTTAGATATGACGGCCACCGGTTTCCCGGATGCCGGCTTTGATGTAATATGGGTCATGGAATCATCGCACTTAATAAGAAACAAGAAATTACTATTTGATGAATGTTACAGATTACTGAAGCCTGGCGGGCTTGTTCTTTTAGCGGATGTTATGATTGATAAAAAACATAACTTCATTTTCAAATTAAAAAATTTTTTCAAACTGTTGAATACTATAAAAACATTCGCCAAAGCGCATCCGGCAACTCCTGAACGCTATTCTGAATTGTTAAGTGCATCAGGTTTTAAAAAAATAATTTTAAAGGATATAGGAGAGAAAACAGAACAAACGCTAAATTGGTGGCAAAGAAATATTATGGCCAACAGGTCCAATCTGCTAAAAATAATGGATGCAAGAGAAATCAGGAGATTTGAGAAAGCTATTGGAACATTTCAGTATCTTTTCAAAAAAGGTATAATTTACTATTGTCTTTTTAGTGCGGAAAAGTAATTTTCAATTACATATTAATGACAGTAGAATTAATTACAATAACTTGATATAATGAAATTTATAATAAAGAGTAATAATTATTTGCTGAATCTGTAGACATTTTCCACTAATTCATGAAAGAATGTTTTAATTGCGTCTTGCCGCAATCTGCGTCGCACATATTTGCAGAAAAATTTCCAGGGTCTACGAAAGATATAGAGGAATGTGAAACGATAGTATTCACGCCATATCATTTTATCCAAAAGTTCAGGCGTCCAATCTTGGTCGGAAATGGCACTGATCAAGTAATGATTTTCTTCGGTCTGATATTCGTCGCGGATAAGTCCCCGATCTATGCATTCTTGAAATAGAGGGGTGCCCGGCGCAGGATTGAAAAAGAAGATAAGAAATCTGTCAAGATCAAGTGAGCGTAGGTAAGTAATGGTATTCTTGATTTGCGCAAGCTTTTCTCCGGGAAAGCCGATAATAAAATAAGCATGCGTGTCTATGTCTTCCTTTTTCACATTGCGCACTATCGCCCGTGCAGATTCGAGATTCAGGGGTTTATTAACAATGTTGTCCAATACCCATTGGTCACCGCTTTCGAAGGCTAAAGTGACCTCGTAGCAACCTGATTCTTTCATTAGACGCAACAACTCACGGTCAGCCAGTGTATTAATCATTACACCGTTGGGCATGTTCCACGAAAGATTGAGTCCCCGCTCGATCATCCCGCGGAAAATAGCCTTGGCTCTTTTTATATCGCAGGTGAGGTTATCATCTTCGAATTGCACTTCCTCGATATCATAGACGGTTTTCAGGTGTTCTAACTCCGCCAGAACATTTTCGGCTGAACGGGTGCGGTAATGGTTGCCCCAATAGTTGGTACTGGAGCAGAAATTGCAATGGCAGGGACATCCGCGTGAAGTGGTGATAGGAATGTTGCGAGGACTTTTAAAAAAATAATTGGCAGGCATATTGATATTGAAATATTTACGAAGAGGTAGGAGGTCTAGCGCTGGAAAAGGCAACAAGTCAAGATCTTTAATCCACGAAGTCTTGGGATGGATTACCTGACGGTCATCCATGCGGAAGGCAAGGCCGTCAATATTTTCTTGACCATTACCAGTTTCAATAGCTCTGAGAAGAGCTGGGAATGATTCTTCCGCTTCGCCCATTAAGATATAATCAAGTGCTTCTTCATTCAGACACCGTTCGGGCAGAAAAGTCGGATGTGTGCCACCGGTGATGGTTATCGTTTCCGGATTCCATTCCTTCACTTTTTTTACTAGCTCAGCTACCACGGGAAATTGGTGGGAAAAGAGACAACTAACGCCGACCACGTCAGGTTCGAACGAACGGATACTTTTCATAATCATGTCGCTATCAAGTCCATACTGGAATTTATGAGGGGCTACTTTACGTTCAAGATGATGTCCCTCTACTACCGCATCGAGCAGGTATACTTCATAGCGGTCACGTAGTACGGCACCTAGGTAAGCAATACCAATAGGTAAACAACATACCTTTTCCATAAAGCGAGGTACGGTTATTGGCGGAAAGATGAGCATTACCTTATTTACCGGATGTTGGAGAACACTTGATTTTAGTGACATAAAACTTAATTTTCCCTTTAAATACGATTTTCAACGAAATATTGAAAGGATTGCGAAGCAATGTTGATATTCAGTATTGCGCTTGCTGATAAGCGCAAGATTTGCATTCCATAGTATGTCTTTTTTAAAGATTGTGTGATAAAAAGTAACTTTGGCGATTCTGAAAATGAGAAAAGGATGATTTATGATATAGGAAAGTTTAAATAAAAGAACTATTTTGCCTGAAAATGCGTAAAATCTATCTTGTTCGATTTTGTTCATTGTATTTTTATTATTAAGAAAAAAATTTGGATTATGTTTTTATATGATAAATCTGAAAGATTGATAAAAACCTCTTTTTATTTATAATGAATGTGTAATGAATATATAATGAAAACTATTGTGTCAAGTATATATTTACCGGAAGATCGTATAGGAAAATAAATGCTGTCAGCGTAAGTCGGAGTTTTTAAAGAAATTTATTTGAGGCCTAAAATATTTTTAGAAATGAATAAATATCTAACTATATATTATAAAAACGGCAAAATAGAAAAGTTTTATATTTTTATTATTAAGGATTCTGTTAAGAAGGAAAAATAAAATGAAAATTACTGGAGCACGAGCCATAGCGCTTGTTCTAAAAAAACTGGGCGTAAATTATATTTGGGGAATTCCCGGTGCGAAGCTTCTCCCAATTTATAACGAGATAAATGATGTCGGTATAAAAAGTATTCTTGTTACCAATGAACTTTCTGGTTCATTTATGGCCGATGGCTATTATCGGGTAACTGGAAAGCCGGGCGTCTGTATTACTACTCCGGGTCCGGGTCTTACCAATATGTTGACCGGAATTGCGGAGGCATTTCTTGATTCATCTGCCATCCTGGTGCTGACGGTAAATCCGAAAAAATACAACCGTTCTTACCACATTCATGAGATACCTCAACTTGAAATTGTAAGACCTATTGCAAAAAAAGTAGTCGAAATTTCATCCATTTCTCAAATGAACGAATTATTCGAAGCATATCATCTTTCATATAGAGGTGAGCCTTCTCCGGTCATCGTGGAGATTGGAAGTCAAGTCATGGAACAGGAAATAAAGGAATCAGAATTGTTACCTGAAGTTTCGCCGGTACAAAAAACAGTTTCAAAAGAACCGATTGCACAAATCATAAAACATATAAAAGAAGCCCGTCAGATTGGGATTTACGCGGGTAGAGGTTGCTTTGATGCAAGTGAAGAGTTGTTGAAATTGTCAAAAATACTTTCTGCTCCCATAGCGACAACGATATCAGGGAGGGGAGTTGTTTCTGAAGATTATGAATTGTCCACCGGATATGGATTTGGACGGACGGGAACTCCTGTCGCTTATAGAATTTTTAAAAATTGTGATTTGATTCTGGCAATCGGAGTAAAGTTTTCCGAGATGGCTACAGGAGGATGGGGACTAAAATTTAAAAATATTATTCATATCGATGCCTCCAACGATAATCTGGATAAAAACTATACTACACTTTTTTCTTTACAATTGGATGCAAAAACAGCCCTGGAAGCGTTAAATAAATCATTAAGTGGTACGCCAAGGTCTGTGAATGCCAAATTCATCGAAGAAATCAAAAAATATAAAGCCGATCATATATTGAAAATAGAGGGGAAGAAAAGTCATGGTCATTTACATCCCTCAATATTGCTGCAGGAATTGAGGAAATGTTTGCCTAGGGATGCCATTGTATGCACGGATGTGGGATATCATCAGTTATGGAGTATTAGCGATTTTGAGGTACTTGAACCACGAACCTATTTGACTCCGGCGGACTATCAGGCAATGGGCTTTGGCATTCCGGCTTCTATTGGCGCCGCTATGGCAAAACAGGATAAAAAAGTTGTGTGTATTTGCGGCGATGGTGGTTTTCTCATCAGTGGTTTTGAACTTTTAACCGCAGTGAGGGAAAAGCTTGACTTGTCAGTTTTTGTTTTTAATGACGGAACTTTGGGACTTATCAAAGGGTTGCAGAAAGCAATCTATAATAGAAACGTTTCAGTTGATTTAAACAATCCCGACTTCGAAAAATTGGCAGGTGCTTTTGGAGTGCAATATTTCGAAGTATCCGAAGAAATGAACTTAAAAGAACAACTTAAGAAAATACTTGAACATAAAGGCATAAACCTTGTTGATTGCAAAGTCGTCTATGATGAATTTCCCCAATACCTCAAGGGAAATATTAAAAATACATGGGAGAAAACCCCTTTATCTAAGAAGATGTCCCTGCTTTATCGATATATAAAATATAGGTTGTGATTGAGAAAACACCTTTTTATCTTAATTCTAAATTTTCTTTAATATAATCCTCATGGAATTAGCTTTATTAAATAGTCCTAATATTATTCTTTCTAAAATTGAAAAAAAACTCAATATAATGAAGGAATGTAATCCTCCGTAAAAAATAGTTATGGGCGGAAATAATCTGTCAGCAATTTTTTTTCCAAATAAAGCTTTACAGATCGAGTGACAACTCCAGTTCCAGAATACAGCCGTGTTATAAGGAGCATAATATATGATTTGTGCATTGAACCGTTTGGCTAAATTACGAAACGTTTCAATATTGAATAAGTACCAGTGCCTTGGAGCATGGTATCCTCCCCAATGTCCCTTTTTGAATATTTTATAATCAAGTGAATTTGTGTTAGGAGTTTCAATAAGCAATATGCCGTTAGGGGATAATAAATCTAAACATTTTTGCACGAATATGTCCGGGCGTTCAACATGTTCGATCACATGCGTTGAATGCACAACATCAAAATATCCACAAGGAAGATTTACGTCTTCAAAACGTCCATAATATAATTTATGGCCACCTTTTTCTGCTTTTTCGAGAGCAAGTTTGTTTATATCAACGCCGTGAGTTTCGCTGTAAGGGAAAAGTTTTTTCATGTTGTCTAATTGAGCTCCCGTACCGCAGCCAATATCTAAAATTTTGAGAGTTCTTTCGGCTGGTTGTTTTATAAATGGAGATAACTTGGTACGATAGGTGCGTAAATTCATCCAGAACCAAATTGTTTTTACAAAAGATCTTTTATTTGATTCTGTTTCTGGCTTATTCATGGATAAATTATATGAATAGTAATCAGGAGGATAAATTGTTTTTAATTCTGAAACATCCGGCCGCGGATAAAGATAGGTTAATTGACATGTACAGCATCGGTAAACAGGAAAAATAAGAGAAGTGGTTTGGGAATATTCATGTTCGGAAACACCACCGATAAATTGAGAGGGGGTCTTTGCATTACAAATTACACAGCTGTAATCGTAGTGGACTTTAAATTTATTAATTTCGCTATTTCGTTGATTTAATTCCAGATACTTATTTTTAACCATAATAAGATTAATTAACCAAGGGAGTTAAACGATGAGGCAAATTAGTTTTGAAATCCAATATTTCATCGCCATTTATGGGGGATTCTTCACATTGGAACAACTTTTTGCCATACTTATTGATAAACCCCTTGTCTTCTCCTATAAGGCAAACGGGACAATAATTTTTGAATTCTTCAATTGTTAATGCTCTTTCAATAATGTCTTTTAAATAATGATCTCGGATGTTGCCCAGAGAAATATGTATAAAAGGACAAGGTAATATATCTCCATAAGGAGTCATATAGAAACTTTCTTTCACAGCCGGGCATCCTGAACGAAAGAAATGAGGGGTCATATCACGACGGATATTATATTTAGTATTTTTAGCCAATTTCTCCATGTATTTGTGATCATCATCATTAATCAGAATATCTGTTCTGCCAAGCCATTTGCCAATGGGAATTCCAATAAAAAGTTGCTGGATGAAATTATTCTTGAGAGTAAAATTGTGCAAACACCTTACTCCCTCGGAACGCAACGTTTTATGTGTTACCGTTGTAAAAATTAATATTTGAAATTTATATTTCTGCGCTATTTTAATAGCTTTCATCAATTTTGAAAACACCTCAGGTTTATTACGAAGATTATCATGTTCTTCCGGAATGTAACTATCGAGACTAAAAGAAATTTCATCAACTCCCCATCTTTTTAGTTTTACAGCCCAATCTTCATTAAAGAGTATCCCATTGGTAACAATATTTATATATGAACGAGATGGTTTAGTAGCCTTAATTATTGTTTCCAAATCTGAATGCAATAAAACCTCTCCACCTTGAAAGTCAAAATTAAATATTCCCATTGAAGAGCATTCCTTGATTACACTGATTATCTCTACCGTCGAAAGTTCTTTTTTATTATATTTTTTCTGCGCGGTAGTCTTAAAATTGTGTGCAAAACAATGTTGACAATTAAGATTACAATCACCGAGAAGAGAAAGATCCGCTTTCCATAGTATGTTTTTCTTCAGAACGGCATAGTAAAAAGCTACCTTAGCAATTCTAAGTAAGAGAAGAGGTTTCTTAAGGAAATAAAAAAAACTGGATAAACGAAAGGCCCGAACTAAAAAAGAAAGAAGTCCTTCTTTGTCGATTATGCTCATATTTCTCGTTATTACTTAAAAAAGTATTTGATTATATATAACCTATTAATTTAAGTAGCTTGGAAAAAGATATGAATAATCGTTTTGTGTGTCAAGAGAATATTTGTAATTTTTTATATATAAATAATATAATAAAAAATGTATAAAATATTTTACCTTTCGATATAAGAGTCCAATGAAGTGAAATTTGAAGACTTCTATTATTTTTTGTAGGGAAAATTGTTTGATTCATAAATAAAAAGCTTTTAACGAGTGCAAGAATGAAAAAATATTTCGATGTGGGATACCATTACGATTCGATAACTGAAGGATGGAGATATATTTTTGGTGATAATTTTCATATCGGATATTTCAAAACACTCGAAGATAATCTTGATAGAGCGACCGATAACCTTATTGATGAACTTGCTTCTTTGTGCAAACTTGGTCCGAAAACAAAGATATTAGATGCGGGGTGTGGCATTGGGGCCCCTGCTGTTTACCTTTATGATAAATTTGGCTCGGACATAACAGGTATTTCCATAAGTAGGAAGGGAGTTGAGTTAGCCAACAGCAGAATTCAGGGAAACAAATACAATGGGAAGATTCGTTTCATAGTTGCGGATATGACTTCTACCGGATTTCCCGATAAAAGCTTTGATGTAATATGGATGATGGAATCATCTCATTTGGCACTGAACAAAGCGTTGCTGTTCGATGAATGCTACAGATTATTGAGACCGGGCGGGTTTGTTCTTCTTTCGGATGTTTTGAGAAGTGAAAAATACAATTTTGTTTTTAAGTTTAAAAATATTTTTCAGCTGGTTAACATGATAAAAACATTCGGAGGAGGAATAACAGAAACACCTCAACGATACATCGAATTATTGCGTAAATCCAGTTTTAAAAATATATTTTTCAGAGATGTAAGTAAAGAAACGGAAACAACGTTTAATTCTTGGCATGAAAATATTATCAGGAACAAAAACGTTTTGATAAAAGTATTTGGTAAATGTGAGATTAAAAGATTTGAGAGATCCATCGAAACATTTAAATATTTGTTCAGTGAAAAATTCAAATATTATTATCTTTTTCGGGCGGAAAAATAGTTCTTAGATTTTAATTAAGGGTTGAATTTGTGAATAGCAACAGCAAATAAAATTTCTGAACCCTATTATTATAAATATTTTGAGTATGTGTAATTACTAGCCTTTCTTTAAAAACGAGACTAGCTTTTTTAAAGGTTTTTTCAATGTCAAAGATACTGCTGATTAAGCCAAGTTTTCTGGAGATGATGGAGAATAAATATGTAATTCAACCTATGGGGCTGATGTATATCGGTGCCGTTTTGAAAAAAACCGGTCATGAAGTAAAAATTCATGATAGTGCCATAGATAATAATGACTTTCATGTGCTCAGACAGATATTAATGAAATGGAAACCTGATTTTATTGGTATTAGTATAATAGTCACGGAGGTTACTCGAACCAAAACAATAATAGGAATCATCCGCGAGATTATTCCTGATGTTCCGGTAACTTTAGGTGGTCCATGGCCTTCGATAGATCCGGGAGAAGCAATCAATATATTAGAGGCTGATTTTGTTGTAATAGGTGAAGGAGAGTTTGTTTTTCCCAACCTGATAGATGCGATAAATAAAAAACTTCCAACGGATTCTGTAGCAGGGACAGCTTCTCTGGTTAATGGTACTATAAAGATAAATTCTTCACGATACCTTAGCGAAAATGAACTTAATTTGCTTCCTTTCCCAGCGTGGGATTTATTGGATCATAACCTGTATTCAAAAGCGCCTTCTGTCATTAATTTAGGTTCTAGACCTCCCACTATGTTAATCCTTACTTCTCGTGGATGTCCTTATCACTGTATTTATTGCCATAAGACGATGGGTAAAGTATTCAGAAAGCGATCGGTGGAATCTGTTCTTGCCGAAATAGAAGAACTTCGTTTTAAATATGGATTTAAAGAATTTATTATACTTGATGACTGTTTTAATATTGACCGTGAAAGAATGTACGCGATACTTGCCGGTATTCGGGATAGGTTCGGTGATGTCAAACTGCATTTCAGAAATGGCCTGCGGGCTGATATACTTGAACCGGAAGACATGCTGCTTTTTAAGCAGGCGGGTACAGTGTCGGTTGATTTCGCCATCGAAACCGCCAGCCCGCGGTTACAAAAGATGATTCGCCGGAATCTGAACATCGATAAAGCCTTTCTTATCATCAATGCAGCTGTCAAGGCAGGAATTTATACTTCCGGTTACTTCATGATTGGTTTTCCGACAGAAACTTATGAGGAAGCGTCTGCCACAGTGGAATTTGCAGCTCATTCTTCTCTTCACCGTGCTTACTTTTTAAATCCTAAACCATTTCCGGGAACTGAACTGGCAGAAATGTTATCAGATAAACAAATAGAAAAATATCATGAAATAGACCCAATTTATTCAAACTTCCTTAAAGTTTATTTTAATGTATCGGCAATGTCGGATAGTGAATACAGGGAAGTATTCCGATATGCATATAGGCGCTTCTATTTGAATCTCAAAAGAGTATGGAGGGTGATGATGATTCATCCCAATCGTCTTTTTCTTTTGCGAAACTCATTAATAACATTGAAATCAATGGTGAAGACCTAACACAGAATGAATTTTGGATCGGTATCCGGTGCTTTTTTGATAATATAATGGGATATTGTCAAGCCCTACGTTTTTTCGATAAAGATTGCTTATCTGAAAAATCCGTCTCGGATTCGTTGAGTTAAGATTTAATTTATTTTTTCAGTGCAGTGACCGCAGACGAATTATCAATAAAACATCTTACCTGAAGTGAAAATTCTTTTGAAATCGTGAAACTATCCACTAATGTCATGTTATTAAGTACATATCGGGAAATCGGATCGTCAGATGAAAATGAAAACTGTTTTGCTTGCCAAAGGTATTCAGATTTTCCCAAAGTGACGGGAACTAAAACTGGTACTGCTTCAAACACGTAAACCATTTGTGGTCTACGTCCGCGTCTTTTCATTAACTCTATGCCGAGGTCATAAGGATTCCAATTCTCCGGTAGATTTTTTAGATGCAAGAATGATAATAAATCTATAGCTGTATTAGGATGATCGTGCGACAATTCATTAAAATCAATATGAGATATTTCAAGAGCTGGTCTGCGCCGGGCAATCATATACACCATGGGGGAGTTAACATAGGAGATTATATAATCATCCTTTTTCGAGTAAATTTTGGCTGTTGTGCTAATCCAGTCATATAAATTTTTATAGATTTGATTCGTTTTGATATCTCTACCGAATCCATTTTCTATTTCAGCATTTGCTTCTTCAGGAGCCACATCGAAAAAGGTAAATTTCCAGTCAGACCAAGCCGTTGTATAGTAAAAGGGTGCGAAAAACAGAAATAAAATAACCAATTGGACAAGATATAGACGCTTTTTAATTGTTTCTATAGATAAAATTATACAGGTCGTTGCAGCTATGGCAGGTATAGAAGAATACAGCACAACAATAGCACCCAAGGCAGAAAAGAAATTTGCGTTTGCTGCCGAAATTATTCCGTAAATAAAAAAGACAAATCCGGATAATTCATAATTATTCCAGGAATCTTTTTTAAAAACCTTGAGTATAAAATAACATAAAAGTAAAAAATATAACGATATCATTAACGCGGCAAACCACAAAGGCCTGCCTGCCCAGCTATTATACCACCCACGGTAGAAAGGTTTTATTAAGCCGAACAACGACGTATCAATAATCTCATACATCAATACTGCAAGTATTGATAAGACACAAATTAGTGGTACTTTTTTTGATATCTTTGTACTGAATAAGAATGTAACAATAAATGGAAGTATAATTATGATACGTTTCGAAATATCCCAATTTATGGAGAGAAGATATCCTGGTTGATGAGTTGTTGTGATAAGAAATCCATAAGCTTCTGTAATTATTTGCCGAATAAAAAGATTTCCATAAATACAAAAAAAGATTGTCCAGAATAATAGAAATGGTGCAATGATAAAATAGAGATCCTTTAAATTAAAATTAGGAAATCCTATTTTGTATTTTTTAAATATAAGAAATAATAATATTGCGGATAGAAAGCTAAGACTCATATGCAGCAAGCTGAAACTTATCAGCCATAAAAATATCCCTGCTATGATAAATAAAATCCTTTTCCATAAAATGGATTGTTGAATCAGTCCCATGATTAAAAATGCCAAATGAAGGGTGATAAATAAATGAGTATAGGTGAAATAACTGAGATTTGACATCATTCCTGTGGGGTCAAGGCCTGTGAATGCAAAAAGAGAAAATATTATCGGTGAATACCAGAATTCTTTACTGATTTTGTATAATGAAAAACTTAAAAACAGCAGTGAAATAATAGTAAGAAAGAATTGCAATTTACGGAAGCCAAGCAATGTTATTCCCGGATAATACTTGAAAATTGGCGTATTGATAAGCGGAGCCATTCTCAACGCTCCTAAAATTTTGTCTCTAAAAAAATCATCACCCGCGGCAATACGCCATGCTTCTGTCATTGCCCAGCCTTCATCTGTAAAATTAAAACCGTAGCGAAGCTTGAGCCATCCAAATACAGCGGCAATAACAAAAATACAAAGAGATATAAAGAATGGAAAGAGCTGGCCGGAATAAAATTTATTTTTCACTTAGCGACAACCTTAAAAATCTAAATAAACTGCAAGCTAATTTATGCAAATTAGCATTTTCTCATTTTTGTGTATTAAATATTTTTCTATAAATATCAACCTGTAAAAATGTCAAAGAATTGTAATATTTTTCTTGGTACATAAATAATCACAAGATTAAGCGTATTGATAATATCGGATAATATATCAAATATTTGGATATATTAAGGGCGATCTTAGCCCTGTGATAGATTTCTTGCCTTTTTTAATGTAAAATTATACCTCTTGGAAGAAATTTACAAAAATGAGTATAAGAAAGTTGCTATTTAAGTAATATTTGAATGGGTCTCAATTCAAATGTCGAAAATACTGCTGATCAAACCAAGATTCTATTTGCCCGAATTTTATACAATAACACAGCCGATGGGACTCATGTACATCGGAGCTGTTTTGAGAAAAGCCGGACATGAAGTAAAAATTCACGATTGCGGTAGTGATTGCAGAGACCTTCGTGTGCTCAGACGGACCATCACCAGATGGAAACCGGACTTCATCGGTGTCAGTATCATTGTTACAGAGCTTGAGCAAACAAGAGAAATCATGCGCATCATACGAGGGATATTGCCAGATGTGCCTGTTACATTTGGCGGTCCCTGGCCTTCAGCTAATCCGGGAGAGTCTTTAAAGACCTTTGGAGCGGACTTTGTTGTTATTGGCGAAGGAGAACTTGTATTTCCGGAACTGGTGGAGGCCTTAAATAAAGGACTTCCCACAGAATCGATAGCCGGCACGGCATCCGTAGTTGATGGGCGGATAAAAATCAATCCGGGGCGTTATCTTACCGAAGATGAACTAAACGCGCTTCCGTTTCCCGCTTGGGATTTATTGGATCATAAACTTTACGCAAAAATGCCTTCGGGGGCCGTCGTAGGCTGTAGGCATTATATGGCAATAGTCACTTCACGCGGCTGCCCTTTCCAGTGCGCTTACTGCCATCGGACAATGGGCAAGATCTTCAGAAAGAGGACGGCCCAGTCGGTATTGGCAGAGATGGAAGAACTCCGTTTCCGATATGGATTCAAGGAATTTGAGATAATTGATGACTGCTTCAATGTGGACAGGGAAAGGATGTATGCAGTACTTACAGGCATTCAAAACAGATTATGTGGTGTCAAATTGCATTTTGCAAACGGCTTGCGGGCTGACATGCTTGAACCGGAAGACATGTTGTTTTTCAAGCAAGCGGGGACAGTGTCAGTTAGTTTCGCTATCGAGACATCCAGTCCGCGGCTGCAGAAAATGATTCATAAAAATCTGAATATCGACAAGGCAATTCTTGCCATCAACGCGGCTGTTGACGTGGGAATTTACACTTCCGGTTTCTTCATGATCGGGTTTCCGACGGAGTCTTATGAAGAAGCCTCTGCTACAGTCGATTTTGCAGTTCGCTCCGTCCTACACCGTGCAGCATTCTATCTTGTCACACCATTTGCAGGGACTGAACTTGCGAAAATGGCTGCTCAAAATATAAATGACGCCGTTAGCCCGAAAAAGATGACCTTTTATTACACTAACACACTCAACATTTCGTCCATGTCGGATAGTGATTTGAGGAAAGTCATTCGACACGCCTATCTTCGCTTCTATTTTAATTACAAAAGACTATTGAATTTGGTCATCTACCATCCGCAATTCTTTCAACTTCCACGGTATGCGTTTTTAACTCTGTTCAAAATTCTGCCACTCGGGCGCCGTACCGTCTGAATTAAAAATGTAATTTATATTATATTCTGTGGAATATTTTACATTTTATTGCCCAATATTCAATTAATTGATATACAAAATCATTTCTATATTAAAAAGTTGAAAGCAATGTCTTATCCAGGGATGAAAGTAAAAACACCCATAAAAGCCAAAGTTATTCTTTTTTTATCCTTTCTGATTCCCTTCGTGTTCGTATTTATATACGTATGGAACACATCCACTGATTTAGTTGGTTCCGATGATATGTATCTGATCAAAGGAGGATTCATTGAAAGTTACTTAAAAGGGACGATGACCTTTGATGATCTCTGGCGTCCAATCCACGTTTCGAGAATGCTGGGTTATAATCTAATGCAAATTGCCAATATCAGATTATCCTCCATGAATTCCCAAATCCTGGTTTTTTTGACGCCTTTTTTTATGCTGGCGTCCGCTATCTTAATTTATCGGGAATATCGGAAAAGTCTGATACTGGAGTGTTCATCGGAATTCATTGCGGCAACTTTTCTTGTCCTTACATTGATTATTTTTAATATTATTCAATGGGAAGGTTTACAAAGTGATTGTGGGTTACTGTATCAGTCATCAATGCCGTTCTTTATTGCGAGTTTTATCTACCTGGAATTATTCCTTTTAAGAGGCGATAGGAAATACTTGCCGGCAGTTTTTATATTAATGCCTCTGGCTATGTTGGTTTTTAATGGAAGGCTATACATATCTTTTATACCAACGTTATGTTCAATCTTCATGTGTTATTTGCTGAACTATCGTTCCAATTTGACGAAAGATTTCTGGCTTCGTGCGCTTTTGATCGGTCTTTTTATCGCTGTAACAGCTACACTTTATTTATGGGGAATAAATTTTAAAGAGAATACTTCATACAATTTGTCCGAAGTCTTCACCCATCCTTTGGAGGTAAGCGAATTTCTTCTCGCCGCTTTTGCTTCAAGTGTTGTTGGTGTTGACGCCTTTTTTGCTTGCACTTATATTTCATTTGATACTATGCTGATTATAGGTTTGATCATTGTTATTTTGTATGTTTTTGCACTGGCGCTCTTTTTTAGGTCACGTATGTATGAAAGGACATATCTGCCGCTTTTTCTAATTTTACAAACATTTTTCTATTTGGGATTCATTACAATTGGAAGGTTTGAACTCGGTAAAGGCTATGGAATGGCTTCTCGTTATACCTGTGTCAGCATCTATGGGCTTGCAGCAATGGTCTGGATATTCATGTTCATTCTGGCTCATCATAAAAAACCAAAAGCGCTGCTGAAAGGTGCAATTTTTACAGGCTTCTTGATTATTTTTTCAGGTCATTTTTTGACCTCAATAGCCGTTTGGAATGTTCGCCCCGAGCGAAAAGCTTATTTTGAGAAAGGCTATGATATTGCATTTCGCGTGGACACAGCTACACCGGAGGAACTTTCTCATTTTTTGGCAGAACCGGAACAGGTTCGTGATTCCCTGCTCCTTTTGCGGAAATACAAGCTGAACGCTTATCGTGAAAAGTCCGCCAAGGAATAATAACACTTCTTTAAATCTATATGCGGTTATTGTAATTATTAAGGTACAATATAAATTTGTTTGTGATGGTAAAAGTAATTGTTGGTTATATAAATGTATAAAAAAACGGATTAATATTATGAAAATAGGAATTATGGGTGGGGGATTAAGCGGTGTATCAATAGCTTATTTTCTGCAAAAAAACGATAAAATAAAAAGTATAGAGATACTGGAGAAGGAACACGAACTAGGTGGCTTATGCCGCTCATTTAGTTTGAATGGACTGTATCATGACATTGGCCCGCATGTAATTTTTTCGAAAGACAAAGAAATACTGGACTTAATTATTAATTTTCTTGGTAGTAACAAAAATAAACTCAAAAGGTCGAACAAGATATATTATAAAAACAGATTTATAAAATATCCTTTTGAAAACGAACTGTCGGCACTACCCAATGATGATAGAGAATACTGCTTAAACGCCTTTCTTAACAATCCTTATGAGAGATACGAAGCGAAAAACTTGCTTCAGTATTTTATGAAAATGTTCGGGAAAGGTATGACCGATATTTACCTAAAACCTTATAATGAGAAGATATGGAAATTTGATCCCGCTTTCATGGATACGCAAATGATTGGCAGAATCCCACAGCCGTTGAAAGAAGACATTTTGAAAAGCGCCGCGGGAACATCCATCGAAGGCTATCTTCATCAGTTATATTTTTATTATCCTAAAAAAGGTGGCATTAACTCGTTAATAAAATCTTTTGTGAACCGATTTAATAAAAAGGTCAGAATTATTACTGGTAGTGAAGTTGTTAAGTTGCAGTCTGTCAACAATAAGTGGAAAACAAAAACAGATAAAGGTGTGTTAAAAGAATATGATTTGATAATCTCAACGATACCTTTGCAATCATTAATTAAGATTTATAAATCAAATATTCCAAAAAAAAATTTTGATTCAGTTAATGATTTGAAATACATTTCTTTGATTATTACAATTGTTAATGTAAAAAAAGATAACATTGGAGATAATTTTGCTGTAATGGTTCCGGATAAGGACATCATTTTTCACCGGTTATCGAAACTCAATTTTTTGGGAAAAAGCTACGGCATGAAAGATGGCTCAACTACCTTGATGGTTGAAATAACTTACTTAAAAGATGACTTGATTGATAGGATGAGCAGTAAAGATTTGGAAGAAAAAATAATTGAAGGATTGGAAAATACCAAATTTATTAATGATCGTGAACAAATTAACTTTATAGAAACAAAAAGGTTTGAATATGCTTATGTGATTTACGACTTGAATCATAAGAAAAATGTAAATATTGTCCGGAATTATTTTGCCAATCAGGGTATAAAGCTCTGCGGTAGATTTGGCGAATTTGAATATTTAAATATGGATGCTGTTATCCGGCATGCGAAAAACTTGAGTGAAGAAATAGTAGAGAATATATAAGATATGTCGTGAGCAGTGACAGCAGTATTCCAGGATTGGTCTTTCTGGAATTTAAAAAACAGAGAATAATTTTAAGAAAACGTGATTATGAAAACATTAATTACCGGCGGAGCCGGTTTTATAGGAAGTCATCTGGCTGATTTATTGGTGTCGGAAAATTATGATGTAGTTGCTGTTGATAATCTTTCTCTCGGAACAAAAAAAAATATAAGGCATTTGGCTTGTCACAAAAGGTTTAAGTTTATAAAAGAAGATTTGCTGCACATTGATAAATTAAAAGACATTTTTCAGAAAAATAGATTTGATGTTGTTTTCCATTTGGCGGCAAATTCGGATATAGCCGAGAGCGAAAGCAATCCGGAAATTGATTTGAATAATACCTTTATGACAACTTATAACGTTTTAGAATGTTGTAGATTGTTCCATGTTGATAAGTTTGTATTTGCATCTTCTTCGGCTGTTTACGGCGATTCAGATGAAGACCTGTCGGAAAAATCCTGTACTCTTTGTCCGATATCTTATTACGGTGCGGGTAAGCTTGCGGCAGAGTCTTTTATTTCCGCTTATTCATTCATGAACAATATCCGGTCATGGATTATAAGATTTCCAAATGTCGTAGGAGAGAGGATTACACATGGAGTGATACATGATTTTATTAAAAAGCTGAAAAACAACCCAAAGCAACTGGAAATATTGGGTGACGGCAATCAAAAAAAACCTTACATGTATGTAAAAGACTTGGTGGAAGCCATTTTGTTTATATATCAGTCCGCTAAAGAGAGACTGAATTATTACAATGTGGGAGTTAAAGATGAAACAACTGTGACTGAAATAGCAAAAATAGTTTGTAAAGAAATGAAATTTAAAAATGTCAAATTTAAATATACAGGCGGAACAACAGGTTGGAGAGGAGATGTCCCATTCTATCAATATGATTTAAAAAAAATTAATTCTTTGGGATGGGAAGCCAAATATTCATCCACGGAGGCTATTAAATTAGCCGTAAGGAGTATCTTGAATAAATGATAGCGTTTATTCTGGCAGGCGGGAAAGGTATCAGACTTAAGGAAATTACTCCAGATAATACGCCTAAGCCAATGGTTAAAATTGCCGGGAAACCCATCCTTCAATATCAGATGGAGTTTCTCGCAAAAAATAATGTGAAGGAAGTAATTGTGAGCGTCGGTTACGGTGCCGAGGCAATCAAAAAATATTTTGGTAATGGTGAAAAATTCGGTTTGGCAATAAAATACTCAGAGGAACCACAGCCACTGGGTACGGCAGGCGCCTTTAAATTTGCCGAGCCTTTATTTAGTAGCGCAAAAGACATTTTGGTTTTATACGGAGACATCATTTTCGATATTGACTTAAAGAGGTTCATAGATTTTCACAACCTTCACGGCGGTTTGGGAACATTACTTGTTCATCCCAACGATCATCCTTACGATAGTGATTTGCTGAAAATTGATACTGCAAACAAGATTCTTGAATTTGTTTCCAAACCACACTTTACAGGTCAAGTATATCAAAATTTAGTCAACGCAGGATTATATATTCTTAAACATGAAAGCACTCGTTTAATAGAAAGCGGCCAAAAACTGGATTTTGGTAGAGACATTTTCCCGGCTTTAGTTGGTAAGGGACAGGAGTTATATGCTTATAAGTCGTCGGAGTATGTAAAGGATGTGGGATCGCCGGAAAGATTTAAAGAAGTCGAGAGAGATATTCTTGTGGGCAAAGTTTTTCGCCGAAATCTCATCAATAAACAAAAAGCCATATTTTTGGATAGAGACGGAGTTATTAATGAAGAAGTTAATTATCTTCACAAGGCTGAGCAGTTGAAAATGATAGAAGATTCGGCAGAGGCTGTGAAAAAAATAAATGAATCCGATTATTTGGCTATAGTTGTAACTAATCAGTCTGCGGTAGCCAGAGGACTTTGTTCGGAAAAAGATGTTGTTGAAATACATAATAAATTGGATGTGTTATTAGCTGAAAAAAATGCTTTTCTGGATGGAATCTATTACTGTCCGCATCATCCAGATCGGGGATTTGAAGGGGAGAACAGGGAATACAAAATAGAGTGCGGATGCAGGAAACCTAAAACAGGAATGATAGCTCAAGCAGAAAAAGATTTTAATATTGATAAAAAAAAATCTTTCATAATTGGCGATGCCACCGTTGATATAATGACCGGTATTAATGCCCAAGTAAAAACGATACTTGTAAAAACTGGTCATGCCGGAAAAGATAAAAAATTTGATTGCCAGCCGGATTTTGTTTTTGAGAATCTGAAAGAAGCCGTGGCTTTTATTATTGATGATTATGAGAAGTTGAGTCCGATTATTATTCAGGATAAAATACGCTGAACATATATTTACTGTTTGTGGATAAACTATATGATAGGAGCAAAAGCTAATTTTATAAATAGTTTTACCGGAAGATTCATAATATATAAATTGGGAGATAAAATAAATGGATAGCTTTGATTGTAAATCAGATATTAAAAAGTATTTAAGACTTTTAGAAAAAAGAATGAGCGCTTTAAATATAAAGCAAATAAATCAAATAGTTAATATCCTTAAGTCTGCTTACGATAATGAAAGAACCATCTTTACTATGGGAAATGGCGGCAGCGGAACGACGGCATCTCATATAGTTTGCGATTTCAATAGAGGAGTATCGGCAAATCTCGTTAAAAAATTTAAGGTAGTGTGTTTAAACGACAATGTTTCTTCCATGTCAGCGATAGCCAATGATATGGGTTACAACGTAATTTTTGAAGAACAATTGAAAAACTTTCTGCAGCCCGGAGACGTGGTCATTGGAATTTCAGCCAGTGGAAATTCCAGAAACATTATTAAGGCAATTCAGTATGCCAACAAACAAGGTGCTGTGACAGTAGGATTTTGCGGTTTTGATGGTGGTAAATTAAAAAAAATAGTGAAATATCCTATCCATATAAAAACTAACGATATGAAAATAGCGGAAGATATTCATTCGATTATAAGCCACATTTTAATGAAAATACTAAGCACACAATTATTAAAACCAAGAAAATAAACCATCTTTAAAACAAACAATTTTCAACGGTAAAAATTGTAAGATGAACAAAAAATCTTCAGTTACAAACAACAAAAAGCTTGAATTGGGTTGTGGTCAAAGACCAACGCCGGGATATTTACATCAGGATATAACCAATCAGTCTGGCGTGGAATTGGATTTTAACTGTCAGATATGGGAGATAGCTCTGAAAGAAAATTCGCTTTCCGAAGTAATTGCCCTGGCGTTGATGGAACATTTGCGCTTTGCCGATTTTACCAGGGCAGTGAAACATATTTATAGAATGCTTGCACCAGGGGGACAGTTCCTTTTTGATATTCCCGACATAAAAATTTGGTGTGAATACCTGTATTACATTACTCACGACATGCCGGAGAAAAGTCCGTTTTCCAAAGAACACGTCTATGCGACTTTTTGGGGATGGCAGAGATGGTCAGGAGATGAACATAAGTGTGCCTGGTTAAAGGATGATTTGTACAAACATCTCAGAGATATTGGATTTAGCGAAATTTTCTATGAAGATACCCGAATGTTTCTTTTGCGCGGGATTTCCAGAAACCGTTTTAAAAATCCGGCTGACGCACATCTTTACATAAAAGCAATCAAATAATCTATGTCGAATTGGCATTAAAAATGAAGGTAAAAAAATGACCAATCTTTCCAATAATGATCCTGTTTCTGTAATTATAACTGCTTATAATGAAGCAGATACTATAGAAAATGAAATTCTGGAAATTGATAATAAGATTTTATCTACATTGTCAGGTTCGGAACTGATTATTGCAGAAGACGGCAGCACCGACGGTACAAAAGATATAATTTTGAAATATGTTCGTGATAGGAGGATAATTCATCTAACCAGTAGCCAAAGAAAAGGATACGCGAAAGCTTTGAAAGACGCGATGAAAGTTGCAAAAAATCCACACATTTTTTTTAGCGATACAGGTTCTAAATTTGATTTTGATGATTTTTGGAAGTTATATAATATATGTGACAAATACGACCTGGTCATTGGCTTAAGATTAAAAAGATCTGACAAACTTTACCGCCGTTTCCTGACATTTGCCTATAATTTTTTTCTGAAAAAATATTTTAATGTTTATCTGAAAGATGCCGACAGTGGATTCAGAATCTATAGCAGGGAACTTATTAATAAGCTTTGCAGTGAAGAATGGATTAACACGTTTTTAATCGGATCGGAGTTGACATTGAGAACAATTTTCAGTGGCTGTAAGGTAGGGTATGTGGAGGTTGCTTATAGAGAACGAACAGGTCTGTCAAGAGGGTTACCTCCTCATCGAATTATCAAAGCTGTTACAAGTGTACTAAAAAATTTTCCGGAATTGAAGCAAACTATTTCATCTGTTTACTATCCAAAACTTTCCGGCTAGATTAAACTACATGTCCATAGAGTTATAAAGACATATTAAATGATTTTTAGATACCGTTATGCTATTAATATCATCTTTGAAATAGGTATTTTAGAAACGTATAATTTGTAAAATGATCAATAATTTATTAAAAAAATCAGCTACTTTTCTATCACCCCTTCTGCTGGATACTGATAAAATTAGACGAAAGTTGCCACATGGTTTGCAGCATGCAATTGCTAGATCTTTTTATGATCTGGCATCTTACTTATTAAATGATGTAGATATTACATTTTTTAACTGTGGATATTCGGATATAGGTATGGAAGAGCTAATGTTGCTTCCTGAAGATAAACAAGAATGTAACTGTATTAGTTTGTATAATCATTTAACAAGCACGATTAAAATACAAGATTTGGATGTGCTGGAGATAGGCTGTGGTCGGGGAGGTGGAGCATCATATATCAGCAGATATTTGAAACCAAAATCGGTGACTGCAATTGATATTTCTCCAAAGGCTATTGATTTTTGTAAACGTTACCATAACATTTCCGGACTTACTTTTTTCCAGGGAAAAGCCGATAAGCTTGCTTTTGATTCGGAATCATTTGATGTGGTTATCAACATAGAATCATCAATGTCCTATCCATCAATGAATAAATTTTTATCAGAGGTTTATCGAGTCCTAAAACCAAACGGACATTTTTTATTCGCGGACATGCGGGAAAAAAGTAAATATGATAGACTTTGCTTTCAAATAAAGGAGTCCGGTTTAAAGGTGATTCGTGAGATGGATATTAGTACCAATGTTATTAGAAGTATTGAACTGGAGGAAGAAAGAAAAAAAATTGTTTTAAATAAAATAGTGCCTTTTTTTCTTCGTCCTTTTGCGGCTGAATTTGGAGCAATGAAAAATACAAATGCAATTTATAAACGTCTACTTTCTGGAGAGCGAATATATTTTAGCTATGTTATGCAAAAATAGAAGAATCTAAGTTAAGATGAAGCATTTGACTAGCTTTTATTTCTTTGCTTGTTCTTTTGGTTTTTAATAAATTATTTACCGATATTTCTATTTTAATTATTTACAATTTAACCTATGATATTGGAAAATTTTTTAAGGTCAAAATTTATTTTTGGTTTGTCAAAGCTGGTTGACTACGGACAAATTTTTTATTTGATAAAAAAAGATTAAAAGTTTATAAATTAGGCAAAATCAAATAGTGAAATTTTTCTATGACAGATTCTGAATTGTAAGATTTCTACAAAATATAAAAAAGTGATGTAATTACACATTAAAGAAATTCAAAGGAGCAAAAAGTGAAAAAATTAGAATTTTTCAGGATAAACACATTAATGGTTTTTATCGTTGTGATGAGTTTCTCTTTGGCGTGGTCTGCAGATACAGACTGGAAAAAAATTGGAGAATCGGATGGCATTGTAGGATATACCCGTCCAACAACCAGAAGCAATGTTGACGAAATAAAAGCCGTTGGTATTGTTGATGCCCCGGTCGCGGTTATCGAGGCTATTATTCGTGATATTTCCCTAATGCCGGAATATATGTATTTGTGTGAAAAAGCTTTCCTTATTAATACACCGAAAATGAAAAGTGGGGAGGATATTATTTATTTCTACAGTTTAACCGATTTGCCATTTCCCGTAAGTGACCGGGATGTTGTGGTCAAGTCTCTTTGGACGATAGATAAGGTAAAAGGAATTGTTTATTGTCATGCGGAAGGAATAAAAACGATATATAAGCAGAGTGAGGATATAGTTCGGATGCCGCTTTCAATAATAGATTGTACTTTGGTACCCAAAGGAGCAAATAAGACAAAAGTTATTTATCAGGTTCTTGCTGATCCGGGCGGTGAATTACCTTCCTGGCTGGTCAAAATGTTGAGCAAAGATTATGGCATTAAGACCATAGCCGGTCTCAAAAAGATGGTAAAGAAAGGTAAGTACAAGAATGTTAAAGCGGTTATCACGACAACACCGCATATCAAATAATTATATATGACTATCTTTTAATTAACCTTTAACGTCTTTCCGTCATTTTGTACTTAACAGTGAAAAAAGCTCCTCGATGAAGAATTTTTTTTCTTTATCCGAGCAAAAGGGAACGTTTCTCATTAATCGGGGAATAATAGCTTCTTTATATTTCAACAATTTACGCTCAGTTATGCTTCTCAAATCGTTGTCTATCCAGTATAGGTGAGATGGATCAGACGTACATATCAGAATATTTTTTAAATGAAGATCCTTATGAAGAACATTGTTGGAAAACATTAAAGAAATGTCCCTAGCCACCATCTTCAGGTAAATTAATCTGTCTGGTTCATTCAATTTGCTTACGTATTCGGAAAAGTGGACTGCGTCAGGTAAAAATCCGCAAATGAATAACGAATCAAGGCGGCTGAAGGGATTCAGATTGATGGCGTATCCGACAGGTTCAGGACACTTCAATCCCAATTCCATCATTTTATAGGAACTTAAGAATTCACGTTTGCCCTGGCAAAACACCACACGACGCACGTAATCGGCGGCTCTTTGCACCCGAATATGTTTTATCAGGAGGTCAAAACTGTTTGATTCCTTGCCAGAGGCGAAGAAAAGTTGAGCGAAAGGGGTCGTGAAAAGTGGTTTCTCCTCGAAAAGCGAAGGATTTAAGGCAGATTGCACAAGCGGCGCTAAGTCTTTGCAAGCGCGCACCAGCCACAACTGAAGGGAAGGATATCTTACAAACAGAAAATATGTTTTCATCGGTGGTTTAATTTTACCAATCCCATAAAGATTTATTTCTCTCCCTTCCGGTGTTTCGATATCGCTATTTTTCCAGCCAGTTGTAAAGCTTTGGCGATTACCTGATACATATCGTAATATTTGTATTCAGCCAGCCGCCCGCCGAAGACAACGTTTTTTTCTTTTTTCTGAGTCTTTTGATACTTGGCCAGTATTTTCAGATCTGCTTTTGAACTCACGGGATAATAAGGTTCATCAGAATTTTCGTACGGATATTCCCTGATAATTATAGTACCTCGCGACAAAGGTGCTCTTTCAGGATAAAAATGTTTGGGTTCAATGATGCGCGTGTAGGGAATTTCCTGGTCTGCAAAGTTCATAACACTGATGCCCTGATAATCATTGAGAGAAAATCTTTCTATTTCAAACCGGCATGAGCGCCAGCTAAGTTTGCCGAAATGATAATCAAAATAACGGTCTATTGGGCCTGTGTAAACAATTGTTTTGGCGATTGACTTCCAATAATCCCGCTTATCAAAAAAATCTGTTTTTAGCTCTACCGAAATTCCGTTGAGCAATTTTTCAAAAATCGGCGTGTAGCCTCCGGTCGGCATGCCCTGATATTTATCATCATAATATATGTCATTATTAGAAGTTCTTACCGGAAGCCTTGTAATAACATCGACGGGAAGTTCTCTGGGATCACGACCCCATTGTTTGATTGTGTAACCTTTTATAAAAGATTCATAAAGTTCCCTGCCGACAAGACTTATCGCTTTTTCCTCAAGATTTGTGGGTTTGGCAACCGCTGATATTTTGGATTTTAAGAATTCCGCGGCTTCGTCCGGTGTCAGATTCAAATTATAGAACTGATTAATGGTTGTCAGATTTATCGGCAGGGGATAAATTTTATCATCGGCGGTTGTAAGCACACGATGCTGATACTTATTGAAATCGGCGAAAATGTTAATGTAGTCCCAGATATTCTTATCCGGCGTATGAAAAATGTGAGGACCGTATTTGTGAATATTGATATTGGTTTCAGAATCATCATAAGAATAACAGTTGCCTCCGATGTGGTCGCGTTTTTCAATCAGCAGAACTTTTTTGAGGGCTTTTCTTGCTTCGTAGGCGAAAACAGCCCCAAAAAATCCTGCGCCGACTATCAGAAAATCAAACATTCTCAGGTACGTTTCCTTTCGTATATGAAAAAATAAGAGGAATGATTAGCAATAAATATTAAGGTATTTTTCAGTATATGAATAATGATTTCCTGTGTCAAAGAAATATTTGCCGATTTCCCAAAACACAAAAGTGCGAATAAAGAATTTTTTCATTTGCTAAAAAGATTAAAAATTTATAAATTATCAAAAGATAAACATCAAAATTGGTTCTAAAAAAAGCAGGCAGACAAATATAGTTATAGTAAAGTGATAAAAGTTCTTTTCACTATTATGAGGAGATGTAATGTCCGCACCGCAGATAATCAGTGCATTCGGGGAACACGCCTGCATTTCGTCGAAACGATATCCATAAAAAAACAGGTTGGGAGGTTTGTAAAATGAAAGTACTTTTGGTCAATGGGAGCCCGAATAAGAAAGGATGTACCTACACTGCCCTTTGTGAGATAGAAAAGGAATTGAATAAGCAGGATATTGAAACGGAAATATTCTATATTGGTAAAAAACCAATCAGAGGATGCACGGCGTGCTTTAAATGTATGAAACTGGGGAAATGTGTTTTTAATGATGATGTCGTTAATGTTGTACTGGGCAAATCTGATAAGTCGGACGGTTTTATTTTTGGCTCTCCTGTTCATTATTCGGGGCCTTCCGGTTTTATAAAATCATTTTTAGACCGCTGCTTTTTTGCCGGCAGTGCCGTATTTGAGTATAAGCCTGGTGCGGCAATTGTCAGTTGCCGCCGGGGCGGAGCTACCGCGGCATTTGAAATGCTCAATAAATATTTTGCCATCTATAGTATGCCTATTGTATCATCCCAATACTGGAATATGGTACATGGCAACACACCTCAAGAAGTGTTACAGGATAAAGAAGGGATGCAAACAATGCGGACACTGGGTAGGAATATGGCATGGCTTTTAAAATCAATTGCCGCGGGCAAAAAAGCGGGAGTTGGTCTTCCGGAAAAAGAAAAAAGGATACGGACAAATTTTATCAGGTAATAGTTACGTTTTTTAAATTGAGATGGCTTTAAAAATAAAGGGGGGAATTATGGCAAAAAAATCTAAGTTGATGGAGGTGCCTTTTGGATTAAAAGAAAAAAAGCACGGTTTCTGGAAGCAATTCGGAGTATTGCTCAAAGTTGCCGGATTGAAAGTCAATTTATGGGAGGACACGACATTTGTTCTTATTGATGTTCCTCTCAATCCCGAAGAAACAAAGAAAATTCTGCCACTCTTCATGTTTCTGGACAAACCGTACCGTGCGACTTTCTTTATTGTCAAGTATGCTCGCACTGCTTTTACCGGTTCATACAATGAAGCGGCGCTTTTGGTGCATGTCCGTACACCACTGGGAAAGGGTGTTTTCTGCCCATGGATGATAGTTAATGACGATACGGCAATGATTTACGGACGTGAGCTTCTCGGTTACCCGAAGAAAATGGCTGACATTCCCTTTACTGATCTTGGTAAAAGCATAACTGCCGGCCTTACGCGGCGCGGCATTAATGTGATTTCTGTTCAGGCGGAGCGTATAAAAGAGGAAGATAACCCGGCCCCCGTTCTTCAGACAAAAACATTCAACTTCGGGGGAATGGGACAGTTCTTCTCCTTCAATCCTATATGGATGTTCAAACCCAGAGAAAGAATCCATGAATCCTACAGCGCAAAAGCTGTGTTGAATATAAAGCATTCTGATTATGACCCGATTAAAGATTTGATTGCCGACTATAAAAATCCGCTGGACGCCCGTATCGCCAAAACGGATATATTCGGGTCACGAATGCTCTGGCTGGTAGGTTTCACCGGTGTGCGCGTGTTCGGGAACACCTTTAATTTGAGATTTCGATAAAATATTATCGTGATGCCGGTACGCAGGCTGAATTAAGCATCTGGCCTAACATGGTGCAAGATTTTCAGCTTTGGGCAATGATTTTTCCGGAAGGCAGAAAGGCAATCAGGGAAATTGGTCAATTCGTCAAAAAGCATGCACCATAAATAAAAACAAGTGCGAATTTTCTCCCGCACTTGTCTGTTTCTACTTTAACTTCGCAAAAGATTCCTATTTCAGTTCAGCAGATACCTGCAGACCATGTCTTCAATTTCTTTGAGAAGTCTCTTCTTGCTGACACCGGTAGTATCGAGCTTGATTTGCAGAACCATATTATCCATCATTTTATACAGCAATGCCGCAGACGCCTCTAAGTCGGATATGCGAATATTTTTTTTATAGTTTTTCATATAGGAAAGTAGTATATTTATCAATTTTCTTTCTTCAGTTAAACGTTTTTCTTCTATTTCTTTGTCCAGCAATATCATCGCCAGCATTTCTTTAAGAAGCTGAGGGTTAGTATTGTATTCCATGTAGTCTCCGTTAATCATAAAATGAATCATTCTTTTAACTTCCCGGTAATTGTCAACTTTGTTTTTATGATATTTTGGTATGTAAATAGAAAAAACTTTTTCATCGGCATTTTTGTATTTTCGATGCATTATTTCAAGGAAGATATCTCTTTTGTTGTTGAAATAACTGTAAAAAGTGCCTGTCGCTACTTTTGCTTTGGCGGCAATTTCCGGCGTGTCTATATTATGATATCCCTTTTGGGAAAGTAAAGCCGCAGCGGCAGCGATGATTTTTTCTTTTGTTTTTATTCCCCTTGCCTGTTTTGGGATGCGGGCTTTATTACGTAAATAAGGTGTGAGCTTTTTCACTTTTACATCAATTCTCCTAAATAATTTTGTTATCTTTATATATGATTAACAGATTTATATCCAGTGATTTTTTTACCCCGTTAGAAAGCCCCGCTGGTTGTAGAGGGAATGATGGGTCTTCCTTTTTAGCGAACACGAAGGTTAATGTTCCATATAAGCTTACCCGTTAGAAAGTCGAGAACTTTCTAACGGGGTTTACAGGTGGATAAGAGTATCAGGCCATTGTTGACATCGCGAAATATTAAGGATATACGATTAATTATATTATCACTTTCCTTTACAGGAGTTTCCAGTTTATTGCGTTAACGCGGTCAAGGCCTCTCTGTAACATGCGGGTCTGGAAAATAGTATTATTCAGACCGCGGTTGTAGGTAATGCCTAACAGTGAATTGTAACCGGTCAGGAGTCAATTCGCGGATCAGATAAAGATTCAAGGATTAGGCAGCAAATATCTCAAGGCTATATCTTCCGTTTCCCGGATAAGTCTCTCTTTTTCGATACCTGTACTGCCAAATTTAACTTGATGCAACATCTCCTCAGTAAATTTAAGCAATATTAATGCCGCCGCCTCAAAATCGGATATGCGAATATGTTCTTTATATGTTTGCATATATAAAATTAGCAGGTTTATTATTTTTTTCTCCTCTGTGCGGCGTATTTTTTCTATTTCTTTGTCCAGTAAAGCCATGGCTAGTATTTGTTTGAGAAGTTTATGGTTAACTTTGTATTCGGATAGCATCTGATTAATTATCAACTGCGCCAGATTTTTTGCTTCTTTGTAAGTGTCCGCGGGGTTTTTATAAGTTTTGAGTTCAAAATTGAGTAAAACTTTTTCAGAAACATTTCGAAAAATACATTCGATTATTTCTGCAAAGACTTCCTTTTTATTGTTGAAATAACTGTAAAAGGTTCCCTTGGCAACTTCGGCCCCGGCGGCAATCTGCTGTGCGTTGGTTTGATGATATCCCTTCTCGGTGAATAACTTTGTTGCGGATTTGACTATTTTCTCTTTTGTTTCAATTCCCCGTTTTTGTTTCGGGATGCGGGCTTTATTGGGGAGAAAGACAGTGGCTTTTTTCACTTTTATGAAACTCTCCAGTATAAGATGTTTGTATCAGTCTTTATTCTTATATATGAATAATGGGCTGAATTTCAACGATTTTTTACAGGCGGATAAAAAACATGACCTATAGGTCATGTTTTTATTGACATTGTAAAAAGTGACTGATATAAACTAATCAAGCTTTTAATTCCGTATCATCAGAAAATATTGCTGAAATAAATAAAATATAAGGAGAAAATTATGAATATAAAAAATGACCCTTTCTGGAATGTAGAAAGAACTGTTTTTAAAACATCAAAGGGCGATATAAAACTTCCCATCTTTTACGAGAATTTTTCATATATACACTTCTTATACTGGATAGAATTTGATCGGGCAGCAAAGAAGGTGTCGGGAACTGACTTTACAGCATGCAAGTTCATTCACGGAAAGGGTGCTGTGATGCTTACCTTTTTTGAATACCGTCAATCAGAGATCGGCCCTTATAACGAGGTCAGCCTTGCCATTGTAAGTTACCCCAAAAAGAACAAGCAGCCAGCATTTATAATGCCGCAGCTCTTTATGGATGCCAAAAAATGGACAATGGGTGCCTATGTAATTAATCTTCCTGTTACTACGGAGATTGCCATGGCAGGAGGCAAAGAGATCTACAACTATCCCAAATTCGTTACTGACATCTCCTGCAAACTGAGAGGGAAGAAATTCAGCGGCACGGTCATGGATCCGGACATAAGAAAACCTATTTTTTCTGTAGATGGACGGATCGGTTTTCTTGGATGGGGTATTAAGTTATGGCATGCCGCATCATTCATCTCCTATACTATGAACCAAGGCAAACCCAACAGCATCCTGACAGAGGTTGATGCAAGGTACAGGATGAACTTGGGATTTTCAGGTAAGCTCCAGGTAAATGCAAAGAGCCAGCACGGTATGGCAAAGAACCTGCTCGACCTGGACCTGCAGGGCAAGAAGCCTTTTGCAGCGATAAGCTCAGAAAAAGCGCGAATGAAGCTCAATGACGGCATTCCCATAGAATAATGTTTATTGGAAAGAGATGAGTATGGATGATATTAATTTTTAGACGGCACCAAGGAATCACAAAAGATAATGAATTCAACATATAAAATTTCAACATTTGAAAAGGAGGGAATCCTGGAAATTGTCATTACAGGAGTAGTGACAAGAAGTTGTTATGAAAATGTTGAGAACGAATTTGACACCATTGTAAATTCAATGACCGTCAGAAATCTTTTATTGGATGTTCGTGAAGTAAAGGGGCGAGTCGGATATTTTAGACGCTTATTCTCGTGTCAGAAATTATTCCTCCAGTCGTCATATTGAGACTGTCATTGTTGATATTCCAGAGAATGCAAATTTCCAATCCTTTCAGGAGGCAGCTGCGAAGAAAGTCGGTCTGTTTTTGAAATGGCTCACCGATATTGATGCTGCGAGAGATTGGCTTAAAAGCAAGGGGGAAAATAGGTTGCGCAGACAATTTGAGACATCACTCTCTTTCTATCCGTAATCATCACCTATACTATGAACAGACGCGCAGATAAGCATTCATAAACCAGGCGAAGATATTTCATGAGCGTTATTTTAAGGATAAATCAGGGACTGGCGTTTTATAGAGATCAAAGCCTTTGCGGCCAGTGCCGTCCATTCTGTTGAGGCAGAATAATGAGAGGCTTTGGGTGAAGCAGAACTTGCTGCGTGAAGGGATTCGGTCCCATTGATGAGATCTCTCTTCTGCATAGATTTGATTAAATTATTTTGGGGGAGTAATAAGCAATGTCAAAGGCATTTAATTATACAAGGGGAATTCTGGATACTCTGTTTAAACCGGGTGCAGAGTTTCTTAAATCACAGGGCGGAGATAAAATTCTGCTGGGAGAAATTATAGAAATGCTTGCGGCGCCCTATGATGATCTGTTGCATGCCTGGGACAAAGGAGACAGGCCGGTTGTGCTTTTTGAAAATGGTCTTGTTCCACAGTTATTTTATGCGTTTGATTGTGCTCATCTTTGCCTGGAAGTGCAGCCGCTTATTTTTTCCCAGAGCAAGACAGAAGTTTTACATAACTTCCTTGCACTGGCAGAAGAGGCAGGTCTTCCATCGGATATTTGTTCAACAGACAGGTTCTTCGTGGGGGCGGCGCTTTCAGGGGAATATCCCGCGAATGCTAATTATGTAACAACAACAATGCCCTGTGACGGTACAAGAACTGCATATCCGATATTGGAAAAAATTTTCAAAAAGAAGATGTGTTACATTGAAAGCACTAATGCTTATGGGGATGAGGCCGCAAAGTGGTTCGGGAAGCAGATCAAGTCAACATTAATTCCTTACCTGGAAGAAATAACCGGAAAGCGCTTTGATATTGATCGGTTTAGAGAAGTTGTTGAAGAATCCAATAAAGCCTATGAGCTTATGCTTGATATCTATGATGCATATACGATGGTACCCTCTCCGCATAGAGCTGCGCTTAGGCAGGTGCCGCATGTTGGATATATGACTCAGGCAGGCAGCCCCAGGTTGACAGAATTTTTCAAAAAAATGAATGCTGATATAAAGCGTATTATTGATGGAAATATCAAGCCCAAGTATGAAGAAAAACATCGTGTTCTCTGGGCGCATGTTCCGCCTGCTTATGATCTGGGGCTCTTTGGTTGGATGGAGAAAACATTCGGGGCGACAGTCGCGGCAATTACCATTATGAATCCAGCCATCACACCCATTGACACTACTAACGTCGATACTATGCTGGAAGGCTATGCACGGCAGGGCCTTGACCTCACAATGGCGCTCTTGAGGATCAGCGCCGAGGACATGCTGAATTATATGGTTGATATTTATTATCGTTTTAAGTGTGACTGCATAATCATGACTCAACATGTGGGATGTAATAACATATGCGGCAAGGTAGGGGTGGCACGGTATTTATGCAAAAAGTATGATGCGCCTCTTTTGACGATAGAGATGGATTATAATGACAATAGAGTTACTCCTTCTGAATCATTACGTGAACAAATTGAAGAATTCTTTACTGCGGTTATGAAATAGGAGATGATAATGGATAAATTCAGGATATTTAGTGAACTGTCGGGAAAAATGAGTAATGACAATGTCCTGAAATGGAAAAATGAAGGGAAGCCGGTTATGGGACTGACCTGTTCAAACATCCCTGAGGAGGTAGTTCATTCTGCCGGTTTTCTCCCCATCCGTATCCGGGCAAATTCAGTAGAGGATACTTCATATGGGGATGCTAATCTTCATAGAATAAGCTGCTCATATGTCCGGTCTGCTCTTGAAATACTCTTTTCAGATAATAGGAATTTTTTTGACGGTATCATTGCTACGAATACATGCGATCATCATCTTAATCTAGCTGATTTTTTACATCATAAAGCTGAGTTTCCTTTGCATTATTTCCAGATGCATCATACGAATACCGAAGGAGGACGTGATCTTTTTATCAATGAGATGAAAGGACTCATAAGATTTCTAAAGGATCGATACTCGATTTCAATTGAAGATTCAGATATCAGGGCGTCTATAATAACATACAATAAAACACGGGCGCTCATGAACAGGCTGAATGAATTCCGGAAAAAAAATCCTCCACTTTTAAGCGGAACAGAATTCATGAAGGTTGTGCTTGCCGGCATGACAATCCGGAAAGAAGAATTTAATGTCTACTTGGAATATTTAATCTCCGAATTGTCACAGGCAGAAAGTGGCTCTGATAAGCTGCCCCGATTAATGATATTTGGTGCGGCCTGTGATTCTCCTGAATTTATTACATTTATCGAGAACAGGGGTTTCTCAGTCGCTGCAGACAACCTCTGTTTTGGATCGCGTCATTATCATGGGAATATTGATGAAAATTCTGATGACTTGCTATCTGCTATTGCGGAACGATATTTTCAAACAATCTCCTGCGCTTCTGTTATGAACGATTTTGACAGGAATTATGATATGATAATAAATGTAATCGAAGAAATGAATATACAGGGAATTATTGTCGCACGATTGAAGTTTTGCGATCACTTTGCGGGATTCAGCAAAATGCTCAAAGATGCCATGTCAGAAAAAAAAGGCATCCCGGTTCTTGATCTGGAAAGAGAATACAGTACAACCGGCTCGGGACAGATAAGTACAAGGCTTCAGGCTTTTCATGAATTGATCAAGAAATAAGTTGCTATTCAGGATTTTCTTTATGGGAGTTAGCAAGGGCAATTAACGCCGCGCCTAAAGCAGGAAATATTTGAGCGTCCGTATCATGTCTGGACAATGATATCCCGAGCGCTTCTTCAAGATGATATACGACTCCCTTATTTTTTGCTACTCCACCCACCATAATGACAGGTTCGATGATGGCTATTTTGTTCAAAATGGACAATACCCTTTTCGCGATGGAGATACATATTCCGCCTGCAATATTATCCATACTCGCTCCTTCATTCAGCCGGGATACAATTTCGCTTTCCGCAAACACACCACATTGATTTGTGATCGGTATCGGCTCATCTGCCTTTATTGCATGGCTGCCAAAATCCTCTACAGGTATTTCCATTGCCCCTGACATAATTTCGATGAATTTGCCGGTGCCGGAAGCGCACTTTTCATTGGTTACAGAATCGCTAACCCTCCCTGTTTCGCTGATATTAAAGCATCTTATAGTTTGACCTCCAACCTCAATCACGGTTCTGATCTGCGGGTTAAGCCATAACACAGCTTTTTTTATGCAGGCAATTTCATTCATTATACTATCAGCAAAGCTGATTATTTTCCTACCATATCCTGTCGCAACTGTGTGTGATACATCCTTCATGGATATTCGGGCGTTTTCAACAACAGTTTGCATTGCTTCAAGTGCAGCATCCCCGGGATGCTTTTTATATGAATATACTCTGTATCCCTTAATATTATTATCATCATTTAGAAGAACAAATTTCACTGTCCTTGAACCAAGATCACATCCCGCATAAAACATATAAGACACCTATGAAAAGTTTTACTATTTTAAAAGTTTCTCACAAAGCCCGCAAAGCACACAGAGGTTTACTGTTTTTTTCAATGAACCCTGTGCACTCTGTGCGTTATATTTAATAATTATTTCAAAAGAACAAAAAAAATACACTGCGAAATGCGCTAAGCAGATGATTTTTTATATCCAAACACAGCCGCGCCAAGAGCGCCTACAATCTGAGGATCTTCCTCAAAACGAACAAAGGATGTTCCAATCATTCCCTCTAAGGCTTTTACAACCCCGGTATTTTTTGCAACACCGCCGGTCATTGCTATAGACTCCTTGATTCCTACTCTGGTTATTATCGTCTTAACCCTTCGGGCCATTGCTTCATTTATTCCGGCGGCAATATCAGCAATATCAACCTCCCGACACAAATAATGAAAAATTTCAGTATCAGCAAAGATACTGCATTGACTCGCAATCTTTACAGGATTTCGAGATTTCATAGAGAGGGCTCCGAGTTCAGATATGTCAACACCAAGGCTTTCGGACATTATTTCAAGTGAGCGTCCGGTGCCGGCAGCACATTTGTCATTCATAATGAAATCATCAAGATCCCCTCTTTCATTAATACGAATTGCCTTGCAATCCTGACCGCCGACGTCGATTATTGTCCGGATATTGCTATTAAGAAAGTGCGCACCCATTGAGTGGGCCTTTATTTCACTGATATTATCATCAGCAAAAGATATATTTTCCCTCCCATATCCGGTGCTTATACAATAATCGATATCTGGCCGGGTGAGATTAAGCCGTGCAAGCAGTTTCTCCGTAACCTCACTGGCTGAGTGCTCCGGTTTCGGTCTGACACGGATTATCTCGGATCCATAAATGTTGCCATCTTTTAAAATAACACACTCCGCAGTGAGAGAACCAACATCACATCCAACAATAATCATTAATATCCCTAGTCCCCCTGTGCCCCCTAAAATAACCGGGGAATCTATTACATGGGGGGGAATGATTCGTCAAGGAATATTGCGACCCATAGGTCACATTTATGTTGACATTTTGAAAAGTGACTGATATAAGCCAATCGAACTTTTAATCCCGCGTCGTCGGAAAATATTAAGGACAGCTCAATAAATTGCAATAGAATCGTAAACCTTCATTTGTTTTGGTCCGCTATGCCTTAGCGGTTACACTTTTTACATGCGTATTCTATGCTGTAAGAATTTTTACTGTAAAAAAGGGGGAGAAAATGGAAAAAGAACCTGCTTACGGAATCTGTGCCGAAGACGCAGCGCATTATCAGGATCTAGCCCGTCAGTATGCCAAAAAATCGGTGCTTCCTATTTTTGAAGGTGAGTACTCCGACGGAAATTTGGCACTTTTGCCGGAGAAACTAAAAACCGCTTTTGAAATTGGAATTGCCGCTACTCCCGATGAATCACTTGCCGGATGTCAATACGGCATCTGGGGCAGTGCAGCAGATGAACAAGGGATAATGCCGTCGGTACTGCTTTTATCAATTATTGCGGAAACCTGCGGGGGAGTAGCCATGTGCCTGCACGCGCAGGGTGTGGCTTCCAATCTGCTTCTTCAGTCCAAAAGAAAACTGCCGTTTACGCCGGTGAGGGTTGGGCTTTGCTTTCAGGAAGGGTTTTGTCCTCCTTTTCTCGGAACTATAATTTCACCTGATAAAGACTCTCCCGCGCAAATTACAACTACCGCCATACAGAGAGGGAATAATTACATCGTCAATGGCTCAAAATCTTTTGTTTATTCGATGAATGATGTTGATGGCTATGTTGTTTTTGCGCGAGTTGATAAGAAATGGGGCTGTTTTCTTGTTGGCGCAAGTCAAAAAGGTGTTGAAAAAAGTGATGTCGGATATCGGACCGGCCTGCGGGCAAGTTGTGTCGATCATGTTAAATTTAACAATGTAGAAATTCCCGGTGAGGCGCGCATTGACGAAGGCGATGCCTTTGAATTGGTTATTCGCGCCATGAGCATTAACTGGACGGGCATGGCGGCTATAGCCATCGGCATTGCTAAGGGTTCGGCCATTGCGGCGCGAAAATATGCCGCGGAGCGTTATCAGGGAGGCAAACAAATTGAAGACCAGCCGGCTGTAAAAATGCTTATAGCTGGCGCGGAAGCTTTGATGGCATCAGCGGAAGCGACTCTTTACGCACTGCAGGGAAATGGCTTTACAGGATTAAAAAATCTTAAAAAATCAGCTGCTGCCAAATTAACTGTCATGGATCTCTGCTCGCGCGCAGTAACTGATTGTCTCCAAACTTTCGGCGGCTACGGCTACATGGAAGACTATGGAATGGAAAAACGTCTGCGGGACGTGACGGTTTTGAAATCGGCATCCGGTTCACCGACATACCTTAAGCAATTAATTTTCGATATTGAAAAGGAGGGCGCGCTATGAATAATTCTCTTCAGGAACGAATCGAACAGCTCAAAGTGAAAAATGCTACTAAGACGTTGAACTTTTTCGGGCGCCTTTTGTTTGATAATCGCGAAATGAGTCTATGGGAGCATGACACGGAAACTCTTAGCTGGGGCGTGCGCCGGTGGAGGCGAAAAGCGCTGAAATTTTCCCGTGAATATATCAGGCCGTTGGCGGCTCAAGCCGATCTCCATCCCCATGATTTTGATCCCCAACCGTTAATGGCGGCCGCGGCCAGACATGGATTTCAGACACTGCTTCTTATTCCTCCCCTGGGTACAGCAAGTATTCTTCCGTATCTCAGAAACACTTCTTTACAAGTGGCTGTAGTCGGGGAAGAGTTTTCCACGGAATGCGGCGGACTGGCGCTGCTTCTTCTGGCACATAATCTGGGTATAGCACCTCTTCTTCTTGCCGGCAGTTTCAGAAATTACATATTACATTTACTTCCTTTTTATTTGAAATCTTGGATTCTGGGCAGTCCGGACTGCATGTCCTTCGCCATTACTGAGCCCGGCGCCGGTTCTGATGTTGAGGAAACCGAAGGAGGGGCACTGGCAAAACTTGTCACTTCCGCTAAGTATGATCCGGTGAGAAAAGGTTATATCCTCAATGGACGGAAGTGCTTTATTACGGACGGAGCTATTTCGAAAAAAGTAACCGTGTACGCGAAAATAGAAAACGAAGGCATTGAATCGTGGACATGCTTTTTGTTGGAAAACCGGATGGAGGGGTTTTCCGTGGGGCGTAGAGAACGCAAAATGGGACAACGCGCAGCTGACGCCTCCGAGCTTATCTTTGACAATGTTTTTGTTCCGAAACGAAATGTCGTCGGGAAGGTTCGTTCGGGCTGGGCCAACATGCGCAACGTTCTTAATTCCTCACGTCCAGTTGTCGGTGCGATGGCCCTGGGACACGGACGGGGGGCATTTGAGCGCTGTCTGGAATTTTGCCGGAAGACCTATCTGGGACCCAAGCGTCTCATTGAATATCAGGATGTCCAGCTGGAACTTGCGGATATGGCCATCAGTCTCTGGGCGGCGCGCTCCATGATCTGGCAAAGCTGCAGGCAGATGCGCTGTTACCAGTCCGCTTCCGCTTCGGCCAAGGTTTTCGGTTCCGATACGGCGTTCAAGGTCTGCAATCAGGCGATGGAGCTGATGGGTGACCACGGATACCTGCACGCGCACGGAGTCGAGCGAGCCTGGCGCGATTCCCGCCTTACCCAGATATACGAAGGAACGAATCAGATCAACCGGCTGGCTCTTTTCGAGCATCATATGAGCACGGATTTTTGCGCGTGAAACAAATCTCCGGAGGTAGAAAATGAAAAAATATTTAATGATATTGTTTGTGGTTTTAATGTTGGTGGGTTGCGCAAAAACTGAACCGGTCCTCAATGCCGACATGAAAGACTGGACCGTCAAAGATCTGTTAATTTTGAAGCAGAACCAGCTTATGGAACTGTTTGCCAAGCTGCCCTGTCCGACAATGCGGGAAATGCAGGGGGAATTCAGAGGTGATATTCTCGATACAGGCCGATTTTGGTTTATCAAAGACATCTGCGCCCACTTCGCCCTTAACTCATATTTCAGCCGGGGCAAGTGGCTGGGCAAAGGTTTTGCGAAGACTACAGAAAGCGAAGGATACGGATATAATTCCTATTTAAAATTTGGAAAAATAAATCACATTTATCCCATGAAGACTAAGATAGCAAAATCAGTCTTTGACGGAAAAGATGAATTCGAACTGGATTACACCGTCTATAAATCCACTGCCGGATTTGTCAATATGGTGGATGAAGTCCGCAAAGTAAACGACAACCTTTATCTGGGGATTGGCACGTGGGGATATTGCAAGGCACAGCGGAGGATTCCCTGGTTTTTTGCCTTATCAGGACCAAGAAGCAATTATGCCGGTGTTGACAAGCAACATCAAGAAAGTAATCGAAAGTTCACCAGATAATCTCAAAAACATAATGTTAAAAATGTATTGCAACGTCGGAGGTAACTTAAATGGGTAAGAAAATCATTATAGGTATTATTCTGGCCGTGGGTATTTTTCACATCGCCTGGTATGCGGGAAGCCGTATATATCAGAACCCAAAACTTCCCGACGATAAAGTGCTCCGGGAATACCAGGACAAAATGATAAAACAAATGAAGATGAACGTTGACCGGTCGGTTATGGAAGAAACATACATTAATGCCAACGGAAATAGGTTGCACCTGATTATCACTGCAACGGGAAAAAACGCACCAACGCTTGTGTTCATTCCCGGGACATCAGTCTATGCTAAGGTCTTCGCGCAATTCGGGTATGACATGTACAAGCAGGGATTCAATGTAATCGGGTTCGATCCGCGCGGTCACGGCCAGAGCAGTGGGCCACGAGGCAATTACACCATAAATGAGCTTGTGGACGATACGCTGGCAGTGATGAAGTACACACGAAACAGGTTCGGCGACAAAGTCGCCCTTGCCGGAAGCAGTCAGGGCGGCATGACCGCTTTTTACGCAGCGGCGCGCGATGATTCAATTAACGCCGTGGTATGCCATAACATTGCCAACCTCAACGGCAAGGACAACATCATTCTGTCGCTCATCAGGCCGCCGCAGTTTCTGGTGCCGTTCTGCATATTCATCATGAATATTTATGGAAACTATTCATTTCCAATCTCCCTGTATCTTGACCTGACAAAAGAAAAGTTCCCCGACGGCACCGATGCCGCCACGCTGATCAAGCATGACCCTCTGGCTGTTTCCTGGATAACATTTCGGGCATTGAATTCACTTTTGCGCACGGACATGGTAAAGCCGGTGGAAAAAATCAAAGTTCCGGTTATGCTGATCCATGCGGGGAAAGACAATATCTTCCCGCAGGCATATGTCGAGAGCATATACAACCGTCTGACCTGCAAGAAAAAATATCTGCTGCTGAAGAATGCGGAGCACCTGGTCATGACCAATAACGTGCCGGAAATCGTCCCGCCTATAGCTGCTTGGTTGAAAGATATCATGCGGTAAAAAACAAAGGGAAAAAATAAAATTATTAAATGGAGTAAAGAGATGAGGGATGTTTATATTATTGGTGTCGGCATGACGCCGTTTGGAAAGCACATGGATAAAAGCATGAAGAACCTGGCCGCCGAGGCAGTCAATTCTTCTCTGCAGCACGCGGGCCTGACTAAGGAAGCTATTCAAACTGCTGTTGTCGGCAATGCCTATCAGGGCATTGTCACCGGTCAGGAGTCAATTCGCGGGCAGGTGGTTCTCCGGGCTATGGGTATCGGAGGTATTCCGGTGACCAATGTCGAGAATGCCTGCTGTTCGTCCGCGACTGCGCTTCAGGTTGCCTGGATGGATATTGCCCTCGGACTGCATGATGTCGGACTGGTGCTGGGCATGGAAAAAATGTATATGGATGACCGGGAAAAAAGGTTGAAATTGTATTCTTCATCTTCTGATGTGGAGTTCATAGAAATGCTTGTCAAGGCAATGAAGGATGATGCCGAGCGAAAGCGAAAGGAAGCCGAGAAGAATGCAGCAGCAGGCAGTGAGAAAAAAAAGGAAAAGGTTGAAGGGAGCGCCTTTATGGAAATTTACGCTATGGCGGCGCGACTGCACATGGAGCAATACGGTATTACCCAGCGCCAGCTTGCCGTTATCAGTTCTAAAAACCACGTTAACAGCGTGCATAATCCTTACGCGCAGTACCGCACGAGCTTTACAGTTGATGAGATTCTCGCCGCGCCAGTGGTTGCCTTTCCTCTGACCCGTCCCATGTGTTCACCGGTAGGTGATGGCGCTGCCGCTTTGATTATCTGTTCCAAGGATTATGTAAAAAAGATTGGCGCGAAGAAACAGGTGAAGATTCTGGCTACGGTGCTTGGCGGAGGAGTGGACAGAGATTTCTTTGCGCCGGATATCGGAGAACGTCTCTCAAAAGTAGCTTATGAAAAAGCGGGCGTTGGACCCGAAGATATCGATGTGGCGGAAGTTCATGATGCAACGGCTTTTGGGGAGCTTCGAGCTTCCGAGGATATGGGATTCTGCCCCAAGGGCGAGGGTGGAATCTTTGCCGAGCAAGGTCACACGGCTATAGGCGGAAAACTTCCCCTTAACCCATCCGGAGGCCTTGAATCAAAAGGACATCCTGTCGGAGCGACAGGCGCCGGTCAAATTGCCGAGCTTGTGTGGCAGCTTCGTGGTGAGGCTGGCAATCGTCAGGTTGAAGGCGCGCGAATCGCGCTTGCTGAGAACGGCGGAGGGAATATTGGCGTGGAAGAAGCAGCAATGGTAATCACAATTCTTCAGGCTGATTTTTAATGAGACCCAAATTTCAGAAACAAAGTGCACTGAAATTTGATGGTCGAATTATCCCCGAGGCGAATAACCTAAAGGTCACT
>JAFGLS010000082.1 GCA_016927935.1 Syntrophaceae bacterium | reverse complement strand
TACCCGACTTCGGTAACATCTTTTATGAGGCAACGTTGCGTATCCGATTCCTTCTCTCGGTAACATTTATTTATGAGGCAACAGGGGACGAATTACTTCAAATAAAATTTTACCGGAGTAAGGAACAAAAAAGATACGTTGGCTCATAAATCTATGTCACCGAGAAGAAATTCGGAAACAGAAATTTACAAGGGTAGGACAAACCGGAATGTATTTACGAAGCACTGATCATTATTGTAGTTTAATACCAATTCTAAATCAAAGCGCTATTTTTGTTTGTCCCGATTCAGCGAAAAGGGAATTTAATGAAACTTAAACATTACAAACAGAAAATTATCAAAGATCAACGGCAAGCTTGAACCTTTCTCTTTATCAGTAACTGTTTAATTATTTTCAAGCCTGAATAATTGAAAATTAAAAGGATGGCCTGTTGCCCAAAGGATATCTCTTTGAGCGGCAATTGAAAGCAATTTGACAAATAAATCTTGGCGAAGTGAAAGATAAGCAACGACAACTGTTTAAACCGAAGGCGAGTTTTGTCATTACCTGAAGAAAGCCTTAGATTTATTCAAAACACTTCTACCACAAAGAGCACTATAGCCGGTGAAAAAGATATTTGGACAAAACAGACTGTTGATACTTGCCACTGATTGTCAGATCAAGTCCTGTTTAGGACAATTTAGGAGTATAAAATACCTCCGTTCCCCTAAGTGAACGGAGGTATAAATTTGCTAAACACATTTCAGGGAATTATTCGCCCTTGAATTTCGGCTCGCGTTTTTCGAAGAAAGCGGTCATTCCTTCTATCGCGTCAACGCTGGTTTTGATCTTTGCCAACCACTTTCTGTCGGATTCCAGACCAGCATCAATGCCTTTTTCCATACCGATAGCCACTCCTTCCAGAACAGCGCTTACAGCGATAGGAGGTCTCTTGGAAAGAGCAATCGCAAAATCAGTTGCCTCTTTCAACAAATCGGCAGCCGGAACAACTTTATCTACAAGACCGACAGCCAGCGCTTCCTGAGGATTAAGTCTCTTGCTGAAGAAAATCAGTTCCAGAGCTTTTGATTTACCGACTATTCTCGGCATGCGCTGCACACCACCCCAGCCGGGAATAATGCCGAGATTTAATTCCGGACACCCTATCTGCGCTTTAGGATTGTCGGTCATAAAACGAAAATGGCAGGCCATGGCCAGTTCGCATCCGCCGCCCAGAGCATGTCCGTTGATAGCAGCGATAAAAGGTTTTTTGCAACGTTCAACCTTATTAAAAACGTCAATGCCGTCCGGCCCTTTGTCAATGTTCGCGATATCGGTAGTATCCATGCCCGCACAAAAAGCTTTTTCTCCGGAACCGATTACAATGACAACTCTTGTGTCTTTGCTGTTTTCCACTTCCGTGACGAGCTGGTTCAGTTCTTCGCGAATGCCAAGATTCACCAGGTTCACCGGCGGACGGTTTATGGTGACGGTAGTTACGAAATCCTTCGTTTCAACGGTAATGTTGTTATAAGCCATATTTATCCTCCTGATTTTTTATTTGTAATAATGATAATGAAATCATTTTTTATGGTTTCTTCTTTAACAAAAATATCGACCCTGTCAAGCATAATAACCGTAAACATTTGCGGTGCGATAAGCCTGTTTTAACATTCAATCCTATTCTTTCCCTTTTCTTTTGCCCGGTAAAGCATGATATCGGCTGATTTAATCAGGGATTGGCTATCGTTGTGTTTTTCCGGATCATACATAGCCATGCCGAAGCTCGCTGTAACAGAGAAATCCTTACCTTCGTGAGAAAATACTTGTTTTTCCAGTGAACCTTTCAGTCTTTTTATTACGTTTTTCGCTGTCTTGATTGGTGTATCAGGCAGGGCAATTAAAAATTCTTCACCACCGTACCGCGATATAATATCACACCTACGCACATTGTCCGTAAGAAGCTTGGCAACAGACTGAAGAACCACATCTCCCTCCTGGTGGCCGTAATTGTCGTTTATAATCTTAAAGTTGTCCAGATCAAGCATAATCAGAGCCAGAGTGAGAGAACGTTTGTTTCTTTTTACCCGCTCCATCTCCCTGTTAATGAGAACAAGTCCCTGAGTGTGATCAAAAAGTTTCGTCAATCCGTCGTGAGTCGCCTTTATGTAGAGATCCCGGACAAGAAAGACAATCTCCAGGGCTATTTCCAATTGAGGAATGTAATTGTCTATTACGTTCTTGTTGGCTTCGTTCAAATTTCTGTTGGAAAGAATATGGAAGTAGCAACGGTATTGTGCATGTGCCACAGGCGACCGGATAACGGTCAGTGCCAGGGGCTTGAGAAATTCGAGAATTGATTTGGCTTTTTTAGGATCTCTAAAAATTGTCAACGCCATCGCTTCAACATCTTTTTCTTCGAAGGTGCCTTCGTCGAGCAAATTATTATGATTTTGGTAAAGATTCGTAAGAATTTCCATTATCGATTTTCTTTTGGTTGAAAGATTATTGTCCACCATAACCTTTTCGATAGTGTCGTCAATTGAATGGGATACATATATAAATTCATTAAAGTTCGAGTCGAACACGCTCAAAGTGAGGCCTAGTGAGCTGAAGTGTTGGTGAAGATGATCGCAGATTCCCTGAATGGAGTCAGACCAGTTTCCGTCAACCATTTGCAGGAGCTGCTTAAAGAGACCGAGATCCGCATTCTTTTCATATATTCCTTCATTTATTTTCTTTTCTGAATGTTTTTCTGTTCCTTTCATAATGTTCCTTTCTTATAATAAAAAATTACCCATTTATATTCTAAAATAATTTAACTCAAGACACAATATATAGCATCTATGATGTTTTTATTTCATGATAAAGGTCATGACCAAAGCAAATACCGCGTAGGTCTCCGGCATAGCCGCCGAAACCAGGGCATTGGCTATCGTGTTTCGCCCTTCCAGGATGCTTCTGATACCTGCTGCACAGACAGTTCCCTGATACCAGGAACTGAAGAACATTGTAATGCCGAATATTGCCGCCCTACCGGCAACGGTGTAAGGATTCGTAGTAATGTCAGCCATGTTGGAGAAAAGAATCACAATGGAGTAGATACCCTGTGATGACGGCATCATAGCCACGGCAATATTCTTGAAAAAGTTTTCTTCGCCACCTCCCAGGAGGGCTGAAAATGAAATGGACAGGCCGATTGCAGAACCCGCCAAACCCAGAGACAGGCTCAGTCCCATAACTATCCTGGCAATGAGCGGCGCCCACTCGTTCGCTGACGTGGTCGTAACCGTCTGGGCAAATACGGGAATGGACAATCCCCCGATAAGTATAGCCGCAAAAGTCAAGACAAACAATATTTTCTTACGGATCATAATTTACTCCTTTCGATTTTGAATGGTTTGTATTCAACCCCTCCCACGTTGAAGAAGCTTTTAAAGGCTTCCACGAAATGAAGACGAGCGGAATGGATGGTGCTTCCCAAAAGGGAAAGCGCAAGGTTGAAGGTATGCCCCAGAATAATCACGACCACCGCCAGCGGAATACCTGTAATTGGTCCTGCACTGTCCAGTACCATCTGTGCGAGTCTATTCATGACTGAAGCAATAGTGGATGTGGCAATACCCAAGCCGAATAAACGGGCGTACGAAAGAAGGTCTCCGATAAGACCGGTAAGACCGTAAACATTCCAGAGGCCTGCCCCAAGCCGTATGAACCAGTTTGGATTATTAGTTGCAAATAATAAAGTTAAAAGTATCCCCAGACCGAGGATACCTGCTCCACTATATAAAATCCATGCCGCTGAAGGCGCGGGAATCCAGATATTCCGGATAATCATCATAACACCGCCCCAAAGAACAAAAATAAGACCAAGCTTCTGTAGTTTCAAATACCAGAAAGCCTGCTGTGCCATACCTAAGAGATAGGAAAGGCTCAAATGAATAATACCCAAACCGAGGGCAAAATAGAAATAGAGCATGGGATTTCCAGTCCCTACGGACACATCGAAAACAATCCAACGGCGATCTTCAAAATTATAACCGAAGACAGAACCAGTAACGGCGCCAATAATCACAGCGGAAACGGCAAAGGCCTTACAAAGCTTAATGATGAGCGGCAGTCCCTCAACTTTTTCGCCCCATTTGCGTCCGATGATATGAGTAATCACGTAAAAAAGCACACCGTAACCCGCGTCGGACAAACAAATCCCGAAAAACAAAATCATAAAAGGAGCGAAGAAATAGGACGGGTCTAAGTCGCGATACCTGGGATTGCCGTAGAGCTTCAACAGCGGCTCTATTCGTTTTACAAACCAATTGTTTCTAAGCAGAACCGGCGGTTCTTCGTCCGGCAGCGGCTCTCGCAGTTCGCAGCGGAGGGGAAGCCGCTCCTGTTCGATCTGCTGAAGGAAGCTATCTATCATATCTTCGGGAATCCAGCCTTGTAAACCAAAGAGATAATCCTCGGCGTAGAGTGTTCCTATTTGCTCCAGGTAGCGCGCTTCATTGAGGGTTTCCGCCATTTGCTCTTTGATAACATCAGCAACCCTCAAAGCAATACCGGCTAAGCGGTCAGCCAATAATTCTTCTTCCGTCTTTAACCGCTCGATTTCTCCCAATGTCTCCGAAAGACTCATTTCCGGCAGAGGCAAGGGCGATGCATCAGGAATGTCAACGGGTCTATCCAAAGAAATGGTATAAAATAATATCCCCTGCTTTTCTGAAACAATTCCGACAAAAACTTCATCGGGAATGATAAACTCGGCGCCTTTTTTGCGATCCATAAGCCGGCGATGGCCGCACCAGCGCCTGACATAGACACCATTATTTTCTAAACGGCGCAGTATTTCCGGATCGAAATCTCCCCACGGAGCCAGATCGTCGGCAAGACGTTCGAGAAACTGTCGGCGGTTTCTGATTTCCTGAAGAAAGTTAAGTGTGTCTTCAGCGTAACCGACCAATTCCTTGTCGGTATAATCAGTGGCTTTTTTTGCTTTGCGTTGGATATAGGAATTCAGAGCCTGCTCTATCTGCCCGAGCCTGCGCAGATGCTGCATCGCCGCTGAGGTTTTACTCTCAGAGGCACCGGCAAGCGGACGTATAGGTTCCAGATGCACAATTCCCGCACGTTGAAGAAAATGCACCGTTTCTTCCTTATGAACGGAAGAGCCAACAAGGAACACCCGGCTCATTTTCATAATCGCCATATTCAATACCTCCCGCCTCTTACCCTTTGACCGGACATGCGCCAGACTTTCTCCAACATTACAAACCCGCCTCCAAAAGACGTTTAGCAACCTTGGCTACACCCACGGCTGCTGCCTGTTGATCCTGGAGATAAACTGAAATTCTGTGTAAGACCTCCCGGCATTCGGGAATCAGTCGCTGTTCATAGAGGTTGATCCGCTGACTTGTCTTGCGGAATCCTTCAGCTAAGACCCGCTCTTGTTCAGATAAAATTTTCAGTTTTTCGCGCAGTCGGATTGCTTCATGCAAGTGTCCGAGAACTATTTCAAAGCTGTAAGCCGTGGCAAACAAGCTATGGGTAGTATTTTGAAAAACTACTTCCTCGAAAAGCGGAATTTTTAAACCAGCCACATTGCGCAGAGAAACCTTGACTTGTCTTATTTCCAGACAAGGTTTCAACATACCCTCCATATCCCGAATCAGGGCAGACCATTCAGACATATCCTTCATAAGCCGAGACAGAGCTTGATCATGTTCCCTGATTTCTTTTCTCACGATACTTAATTGCATGAGAAATTGCTGCTTTCGCGCTTCGAGAGTGGGAAGAAAACGTTGATATAGCGACATTTTCTGTTTTTGTTCTCTCAGTGTCACTTTATTGAATTTTATCCTCTGTAACATTGTTTTTTATCTCTCAAAGTTCACTTTTTACCCAATGCTGATCAATAAATTCCTGCTTAATACCTACTTCGTCTGGCCGAAAGCATTCCGACAATGTTTTCCAGCCCAAATCCAGGGCATCGTTAAGGCTTATGTCCACACTCAAATCCATAAACCTTTCATAAAAGAGAGTCCCGTAACGAAGATATCTCTCGTCATCTTTCGTTTTGTCGAATCCCATGGCCAGCTTCTGTTCCACTTCGCGACTTTTGGCAAAAAGGCGAATCATGCTGTTCATGATAGCGCCGTGGTCGGCCCTAGTCACCTTGCCGATGACTAACTGCTTGAGTCGGGACAGTGACCCGAAAGGCTCGATGACTCCTTTGCGCAGGTAGAACTGCCCTTCGGTAATATAGCCCGTATTATCAGGAACGGGATGGGTGACATCGTCACCAGGCATAGTCGTTACAGCCAGAACGGTAATGCTGCCTGCCCCTTCAAAATCCACCGCTTTTTCATAACGCGCCGCGAGATCACTATACAGCGATCCCGGATAACCGAGATTGGAAGGAACCTGATCCATGGAAATTGCGATTTCTTTCAAGGCATCGGCAAACGCCGTCATATCCGTGAGTAAAACCAATACTCGCTTTCCCCGGACGCCAAACTGTTCGGCCACAGCCAGAGTCATGTCAGGCACCAAAAGACGTTCCACCACGGGATCGGACGCAGTATGAACAAACATAATGGAACGGGATATTACACCCGCTTCTTCAAAGGCGAACCGGAATTTGAGATACTCATCGTATTTTAGACCGATACCGCCCAGGATAACCACATCGGCATCGGCACGCATACCGATGCGCGCCAGAAGATCGTTATAGGGTTCACCTGCAGCGGCAAAAATGGGAAGTTTCTGACTTTCTACAAGGGGATTGAATACATCCACCATGGGAACGCGTGTTTCGATAAAACCACGAGGTATAACACGTCGCACGGGATTTACCGAAGGTCCGCCTATTTCTATTTTCGGCAACGCTATCAGATCGGGTCCGTTGTCAATGGGTTCGCCTGAACCATTGAATATTCTGCCCAGAAGGGCGTCGCCAAAAGCCACGCGCATAGGGCGACCGAGAAAACGAACCTGATCACCTGTGGAAATGCCCCGTGATCCCGCAAATACCTGCAAAAAAACATCATGTCCTTTGAGACGGATGACCTGAGCTAAAGATGTGCCGCGCCTGCTTTTCACCTGCGCCAGTTCACCGTAGCCGATATCCTTGGCGGACACGGTAATTATATCTCCTTGAATTCTGGTAATACGAGAATGTTCTGTGATCATTGACTTTTTACTCCTTGTCCGCCCAGAATGGACTCGATCTCCTTGCGGTATTTAAGATACGCTTCACCCCGGAAGGGACAGTATTTCATCTGGAAAAAAAGGTTCCGTAAGGCAGTCATTTCCTGGTGAGCCTGCGCTTTACTTTCGAAAGAGAACGGATGGCGCACCATATCCATTAAAAGCAGGAAATCGGCAATCTGGCGTTCCAGAGAAGTCGCGCGATCCACAACATCAAATGAATCCTGTTGAAGACAGACGGCGTCCACAATTTCGGATTTCAGATAGGTAATAAGATCATTCAGACCTATCCCTTCCTCACCGACAACGAGCATCATTGAATGCACTTCGCTGCCTGCGTAAAGGAGACGGTGAACATCTTCCACAAGATTCACCCATTCTTCACAACGCTCAGCCAGGGATTCCTGCATTTGCCGCAGATAAAGGCTCCAGGAAATCAGAGGGTCAATTGCCGGATAACGCCGCTGGTCGGAACGGGTCTGGGAAAGACCGTAGAAAGCTCCGACAACTTTAAGAGTATTCTGCGTAACAGGTTCTTCAAAATTACCGCCAGCGGGAGAAACATTACCTATCAAAGTAAGGGAACCGGTGCCTCCGTCATGAAGACAAACCACTCCTGCCCTTTCATAAACAGCGGCAATACGGCTTTCCAGATAAGCGGGGAAAGCCTCTTCGCCGGGAATTTCTTCCAGTCGTGCTGAAGATTCTCTCAGCGCCTGAGCCCACCGGGAGGTGCTGTCAGCCAAAAGCAACACCTTAAGCCCCAGTGCCCGATAATATTCACCGATAGTAATACCCGTGTAAACGGATGCTTCACGTGCCGCCACAGGCATGGACGAAGTATTACAAATGATGACCGTACGGTTCATCAGGGAGCCGCTTGTTTGAGGATCTTCCAGTTCGGGAAATTCCCGGATTGTTTCCACGACTTCACCGGCCCGTTCGCCACAGGCTACAATGATAACGACATCCGCTTCGACATAACGGGAGATAATCTGCTGCAAAACGGTCTTACCGGCACCGAAAGGTCCGGGAATACAAGCTGTTCCACCTTCGGCCAGCGGAAAGAAAACATCTATCAGCCGGCATTGAGTCAAAAGTTGCCTGCTGGGAAGAAGCCTCTCTTTATATGCCCGGACAGGCACCTTGACCGGCCATTTCTGTTTCATTGTGACCGGCGTTTCACTTCCGTCGGCGGTGTTTTTAAGAACAGCTATTGTTTCATTTACATTATAGGAATCCGCCGGCATAATGGAAACAACTTCCCATGTTCCCTGCAAAGCAAGAGGAACAAGAACATGATGCTTAAAGATTCCTTCGGGAACGCTCCCCAGATATTGTCCCGCTTTGACAATAGTGCCAGCATCCACACAGGGAGTAAAATTCCAGAGCTTCCCCTCATCCAAAGAATTTAAGTATTGCCCCCTTTTGAGGAAGAATGATTGTTCGTTTTCCAATTGCGTCAGAGGATTTTGCAGGCCGTCATAGATCATGCCTAAAATTCCCGGTCCCAGAGTCGCTGAAAGCAACTCTCCGGAAAATCTGACTTCATTTCCCACAACCATGCCCCTCGTACTCTCGAAAACCTGCATGTCCACCTGACGTCCCCGTACGCGAATTACCTCCGCCTTGAGATATATCCCCTGACAGTCGACATAAGCAACTTCGTTTTGGAGAACCTCATGACCCTGCTCAATCTCACAGGTAGCCAAGGGACCGTTTATCGCAATAATTTGACCTCTGGAAAGATCACCCACATTTAACCTCCACTATATAAAAAATGATAAATATCGTATGGAACCTGTAACCTCTCCCAACGTTCATAAATGATGGCGCGGTTGAGAAAAGCAAGTATTGCATCAAGAGAAAAAGGGTCTGTGCCCTGACAATGGAAAATCCGTTTCAGTCGCTCTCCGTCAATAATTCGCTCTGCTTCCAAAGGATTTTTTTGTCCCTCCAATTGAGAAACCAGCGCCGTAAAATCGAAAGACCTGATCCCCGGCATAACCGTATAATCCGCGATATTTGCTCCACTTTCCCTTAGTTTCAGTGCTGCCAGGCGGTTGCGCAGCTCAATCTCCCATACGGCATAATCGATCAGATAGCGGCATCCTTTTTTCTCCGCCATTGACAGCAGATTACCATAACACAGTTCCCAGAGCCGGTCATAGATGTAGGGACGTCTTATCCCCCGCTCCTTTTCATCGGAGAACTGTTTGATAAACCCTGGTAAATCCCGCATGATTTCCATTTCCTCACGGCGCAGAGTCCCACCTTCCAGAAAATTATCCCTTCCCTGACTGATGCTTTCCCAATTAGCCGCGTCAATGACGGAAAGCTGCGCCTGAAGAAGATGGGCGTTTGAAGCCTCAATGTTACGGCGAACAATCCTGCTGATCTCGGGAAATGGAATGGAAAGCTTTTCCCCAAGGGACGACGGCAATGGAGGTAACAGGCAAGTCAAAAAATAGTAAGTCCCCATTACTTTTTATAACTCCTTTCGGGAAAAAAGTATTTTCGGAAACGGGGCGAACAAAATTCGGAAAAAACCTGAATCAATCCTTCAGTGAAATTGACGTGACTGCCCTCGCCCGCAACGCCAATCTTAAAGCCAAAGGAAATTTTGTCCGTAAACCGTACATCCAACTGATGGGATATTTTATGCCGGAATTTTTCCATAAACCATGTTTCGAGTTCTCTTTTTTTCTCCGCAGGAAGAAGAACTTCGATATGATGCTCTTTCCCGACACGATGGAGATATCCGGCAAGAACTTCCAATATCATTGTTTCTAAAAACTGACGGTCGTCAATAACCGGTTTGACCGCCTCCTCAATGACAGGATCAACCACAACTTTTTCCAACCGTTCTTCGAGCGTAATGATGAAATTGCGGCAGGCTGTTTCCAAATCGATTCCCATCTGTTTCTTCAGATTTTCGATTTCTTTTTTTGTCTTTTCCCGGATTTTCTGATCTTCCAATTGGGCTGCGGCAATAATTTTTTCCGCTTCCTTATGAGCGTTTTGAAGGATAATATTCGCCTCAGCTTTCGCGGGTTCCAGAACATTTTGTGTCAATTCGGTTGTAATTTCTCCCAATGTCTTTACCATATTACCCTTCTCCTTTTACGAAATGAAATTTTTTAGACATTTATATAGATATTGTCAAGAGGGTTCGTTACCGTTATCAAAAACTTTGTCACATTATTTTAGGAGTTTTAAACTTTTTTATATAATAATAATTTTGGGGGTTTATTAAATCAATTGTCTTTTCTTTTACTTCTAAGCCAATCTCTCGCAGCACTGGCATGGGAAAACCATTTGACTGACAGACCGACGTTTTCTGCCATAATTACAAGAAAAGTTTCAAAGTTGGCATATTGGGGAAGGTCTATAATGGCAGTATTCACTTTACGTCTGTCAGCAAGAGAATGCCTGACGTGAGAAGAAGCCTCAATAATACTGAAACGTCCCTTAACGGCACGAATATCAACCAACAAATTGTTTACGTCTTTTTCTTTTAAGAAAGCGGTTATTTTATCGTGTATATCATCTATTTCATCCTTTTCCACTTTACCTTTAATGACAATTTCAAGGATTCCATCATTAACAGATGACGAGATTTGATATCCTGTTTTCTTTTTCATTTATGAACTCCCTGAGGTAACGAAATACGGATTTATGAAAAGCGTGGGTAAATTACTTAATTGATAAAAGTTGTAAAGAATTATTCATTATATACTCAACTTTTCTTTTGAGCCCAACGAATAACTCTCTTTATTTCCTGTGCTTCATCTTCCGTTAAACCGTCCAGGACAACCGGGT
>JAFGLS010000081.1 GCA_016927935.1 Syntrophaceae bacterium | reverse complement strand
ACTTCAGGTCTTGCGAATGAGGCAGGGTTTTCAGCATTACCTTCCCGGCATTATCGCCGGAATTTTTTACGTTACTCATTATTGCCTTCCTCCATCATTTCCACAAAGGCCGCAAGCCGGTTGGCGAGTTGCTGATCCGCAGCGGGAGAAAAATCCCTTTCCAGGTGTATAACTTTGTAGCCCTTGTCTTTCAAGGCATTATTGACGGGCACGGAATCATAGGCAAAAGGCTCGCAAAATTTCACGTTTTGCGAAAGCACACCGTCAACCTTTGTTTCGCCGAGTGCTTTGTATAAATAATCGAGTCTTTTCTGGATGGTCGGCCTTGTCGCCGGTTTAGGAATGTTCATGTAATATTCCAGGAGCGATTCAAGGGGGTCGTTTTTGTTGGGGATCAGCGTCGCGAAAAATCTTTCTCCGATGGAAAGGTCGTCACGGACGATTCTGATACCGCAATCGTCGAGCGTGTCCATCCATTCCACATACGTGATGTCACTGCCGGTTAAAAGAAACCGTTTTTTGCCGGACGGAAAAGCCGGCTTTGCATTCCACGCCTTTATTTCAGAGTCGAGCCAGGCAGAAATTTCATCCACGGGGCAGGTCAAACATTTTATCATTGCGGTTAAATAATCGCGGTTGGGAATGTCCTTCTGATATCTGAAAGCGGAGAGACGTTGCAGCTTCTTCTTTATCTCATTGGACTTTCCGATCGCCTCGCTTATTTTTTCTGATGTGATTTTTATATGAAAATGATCTTCAATGTGGCTGATCAGCCTTTGCAGCTCAACCCTGTAATGTTTCTTAGCAGCGGCGCTATCGAGCAGTGGAACACCGAACCAGTGCAGAAAAGGCGTTTGAACATGAACCTTCCAGATGTCGTAATGCCTGTTGGTACTGTTGCACCCCTGCGCGAAAACAATCCCTGCCCATTCTTTTGCGTGCGTCAGCGCTTCCGTGAGCCAGCTGCGCGCGGCAGGGCAGAAAAAGCTGGATAAATATTTATCCGCCGGGTCGTTGGATTGGTGGACATCACCCAAAATTTTATAAGGGGTAAATCCGGCAGCCATGATAATTTCCAGCGGCATTTCATGCGATGAATCAAAATAGGCGAGTTTTTCCATTATATGTAATCGTTACTCCAAAAATATAAGGAATTAAATCAGATTGCCACGGTAAAAATCAATCAATATCTGATGTTTTGTCTGGCGCATTATTTTGAAAAATGATAATCAATTAATCCAAATATATTAACGCAGAAGCAATTTAAATGGAAAAAATTGTACTGGGTATCAGTTCCTGTCTGCTGGGCAATAATGTCCGCTATGACGGCGGTCATAAACTGGACAGATTTTTGACCGATACGCTGGGAAAATATGTCGAGTATGTTCCGGTTTGTCCGGAAGTCGAATGCGGTTTGAGTATCCCCAGACCCTCCATGCGCCTGGAAGGTAATCCGGACGCGCCGCGATTAATCGTTACCAGCACGAGAGAGGATCTGACCGAACGCATGGAAACCTGGGCGAAAAAACGCGTCGCCGAACTGGAGAAGGAAAAACTCTGCGGTTTCATCTTTAAAAGCGATTCACCCAGCAGCGGCATGGAGCGGGTCAAGGTTTACAATGAAAAAACCATGCCGGTTAAAAATGGCGTGGGACTGTTTGCCGCAATGTTCATGAAAAATTTTCCGCTGCTGCCGGTGGAAGACGAAGGCCGGTTGCACGATCCCGGCCTGCGCGAAAATTTTATTGAAAGAATATTCGCGCTAAAAAAATGGCGGGAAACGTTAAGCGCGAAAAATTTCAAAAAGAGCCTGATTGATTTTCACACCAGCCACAAATTACTGATTCTCGCGCACAGCACCAAACATTATCAAACGATGGGCAAACTGGTGGCGGCGCAGAAAAGCTTCTCTGCAAAAGATATCCAAAAGCAATATCAGGATCAGCTGTTGGAAGCTTTGAAAATCAAAGCCACACCGGCCAAACATGTCAATGTGCTGCAGCATATGATGGGCTATTTTAAGGAACAATTGTCCGACGACGAAAAAAAAGAATTGCTGGAGCTAATCCATGCTTATCGCGACGGATATATTCCCCTGATTGTGCCGGTGACGCTGATCAGCCATTATGTCCGCAAATACAAAGAGCCTTATCTAAAAGAACAGATGTATCTGAATCCGCATCCTGTAGAACTGCAATTGAGAAATCATGTGTAAAACGGGCCAATTTAAATCTTGACAGTAATTTATCCGCCGTGTTACGTCTTCTCAGAATCAAAAAATAAAATAGAATTTTTCTGAAAATAATTCCCAAAATTTTAAGGAGAGAAAATATGGAACAGGTAAAAGTAGTTTTGCAGGATCGTGAAATACCTAAAAAATGGTATAACATCATGGCGGATATGCCTACACCGATGAAACCGCCCCTTCATCCCGGCACCGGCAAACCGGTAGGTCCCAAAGATCTGGCAGCAATTTTCCCGATGAACATTATAGCACAGGAAGTATCCGGCAAGCGCTGGATAAAAATACCGGAAGAAGTTTTGCAGAAATATCTGCTATGGAGACCCACTCCTCTTTATAGAGCCTACAATTTTGAAAAATTACTCAATTGCCCGGTAAAAATTTACTACAAGCATGAAGGCGTCAGTCCCGCCGGTTCGCACAAACCAAATGCCGCCATTCCCATGGCCTATTTCAACAAGGTGGCAGGAATTAAAAGAATGGTTACGGAAACAGGAGCCGGCCAGTGGGGCAGTGCTTTGTCCATGGCCTGCCAGATGTTTGGCCTGGAGTGCCGCGTTTACATGGTCAAAATAAGTTACGATCAAAAACCCTACCGTCGCATAATGATGAAAACATGGGGGGCCGAATGCATTCCCAGTCCCAGCAATTTAACGAAGGCTGGCAGAGATGTTCTGGCTCAACATCCCGACTCTCCCGGTTCTCTGGGAATCGCAATCAGCGAAGCGATTGAAGACGCTGTAACCAGCAAGGACACTCGCTACGGACTGGGCAGTGTTTTAAATCATGTTCTCCTCTATCAAACAGTAAATGGTTTGGAGGTGCAAAAACAATTACAAAAAATAGGTGTTTATCCAGACGTCGTCATGGGCTGTTGCGGAGGTGGAAGTAATTTTGCCGGTCTAGCCCTGCCTTTCGTCTGTGATAAGATTCACGGAAAGGATGTAAAAATAGTCGGTGCTGAACCAACGTCTTGTCCGACAATGACCAAAGGACCTTTTGCCTATGATTTTGGTGATTTAGCCAAAACGACACCCTTGCTTCCCATGCATACACTGGGACACGATTTCATTCCCGCGCCGATCCACGCCGGTGGATTGCGTTATCATGGTATGGCACCGATCATCAGCCACTTAATAATGGAAAATCTTCTTGAACCCAGAGCTTATGACCAGCTCAAGACTTTTGATGCCGGCATCAAATGGGCACGCACCGAAGGATTTATTCCCGCGCCTGAAACCAACCACGTGCTGGCGGCTGTCGTAGATGAAGCCATAAGAGCAAAAGAAGAAGGAAAGGAAAAAACCATTCTCTTCAATTGGAGCGGTCATGGTCTGGTTGATCTGGCTGCCTATGACGCTTATTTAGAAGGCAAACTGCAGTCTTATGAATTATCGGATGAAGAAATTCAGAGGGCTCTCGAAGCAATTAAAGATTTCCCCAAACCGTAATAGAATTTGAGATTCTCCACGGCCTGCCATGGAGAATTTTCAACCATCAGGGTGATATCATTGAATAAAACAGTTTGGAAACCAGAATCAGAAATTGATTGCTTATTGAAGGATTATAATACATTCGGCATTTTTAGCTGCGGTACTTGTGCCAACCTTTCCTACACGGGCGGTAAAACAGGAATTAAAATAATTAAAGAACACCTGTTTAAAAATCACAAGAAGGTCAAACTGGCCAAGGTAATTCTCACCTGCTGTCCCGAAGAAATAATGAGCCAGGCACTCCAGTCCAATAAAAAGTCGCTCCAGAAGTGTGACGCATTGATAGTCCTGAGCTGCGCGGGAGGGATAAAATCGGCTAACAGCTGCCAGCCCGGCCTACCAATAATTAATGTATTGGATTCAGTGGGAAGTGCCGCGGTTTCCTGCAGCGATCAAATTCTAGCTCATAGTCTATGTAAAAGCTGCGGTAATTGTGTGTTAACCTGCACCGCGGGGATTTGCCCGCTCAGTGAATGTCCTGCGAAAAGCAAATACGAACCGTGCAAATCATTTTCAGAAACAAATACTAAATGCGCGGTGGATCCGCAGATGGATTGCATATGGCATATAATACGGGCAAGGAGTAAAAACCTGCATTTGCTCCCATTGCTAAAAGAAATACATAAGCGGAATGATACCAGATACGTGTTTCCGACACCCAAGAAAAGCAAAATCAACATCGGGAAAAAATTTTTTGCATGGTTCGCTGCACGTATTCAGCAGCTGGAATTGGTTGTCCGCCTATTCAGATAACATAGGAGGTGCTGTATGTCTTATACACAATTGGCAGACTGGAATAAATGCACGAAATGCGGCGATTGCCTCGTCAAATGCCCAGTAATGCAGATGGACAAATCAACCGCAATTGCCGAAATAACCAACTTATTGCAAACGGGATATTCCGATAGAATTTTCAAAGAATGCACATTCTGCTTCAGGTGCAATAGTTTCTGCCCCGAAGGGCTGAGACTCAACGAATTAATTTTAGAGAAGTTCCTGGATGCTAAAAAAAAGAAGGGGAAAATATCAGCATTAATTCCTTTCCTCTTCAACGGAACAAAACCTTCCATGTGGCAAGACCTCTACTCCATGCTTTCCAAAACCGAAAAATCCATATTGAAAAAATGGTCGGAAATCCCACCGCCGTCAAAGGAAATCCTGTGGGTCGGATGCATCGGCAGATTAAGCTGTTTTGACATCGAAAATTCCACAGTATTGCGTGAACTGCCAAAATTCGGACCGGCAGATCTCTGTTGCGGAGAACTTCCATATCGTCTCGGTTCATGGAAAGCTTACTCCGATACAATTGAAAAAACCCTGAAAGTATTTGAGAAGCTTAATATCGAGAGGATGGTCTGCTACTGTGGTTCCTGCTACAATTATCTATCCAATATTCTAAAAAACGTTTACGGCAGGGAACTCCCGTTCAAGCTGATATCCATGTATGAATGGCTTAACGAAAAAAGAAAGTCCGGTCAGATCCAGTTGAAAAAGCCTCTTCATCTGAAGACAACTCACCATGAGTCATGTTATGTCAGTGAACTGGGAAATGATTTTGGGCGTTGCCTCCGTGATCTTTACACGTCAGCGGGGGTGGAAGTTGTTCAACTACCCCATCATGGAGAAAACAACCTTTCCTGCGGTGCGGTAAGCGTTATTAGAACTCTCTTTCTCCCATCGAGTCTTTTCAAAGAGCAACTAAAAAAATACAAGGATGTAAAGGCAACCGGACTCAGGGATATGGCTGTCAATTGTCCCGGATGTTTTATGACCCTCGCCTTCACCAGCTGGCTTGCCGGAATAAAACTCCATTACATGCCGGATGATTTGCTCAAAGCCTATGGCGACACAGTAACCAAGCCGCTATTTACGCGAATACCTTTATTCATGCTGGCCTTTATGAAACATCCCTTGCTTCCCTTAAAGCGTGTCGATGCCGAAACTTCTCCCGGGTCATTTTACACATAATGTCATATCCGTGCGGCTTGCGTCATTTTTTTCGCGCTGCAAGATAACCATATTACGTTTATACGCTTTAACCGTCAGGAAAGAAATTTCTTGACGGTTCTTTATTTTTTCGCCAACTTATCAACGATGGAAAAAGAAATAACCAATACTCTGATACGCTGTCCGCGGCTGGGCGATGAGGTGACTTTTTCATACTGCCTTCGGGAATCCGGTGATTTGCCCTGTTCAAGAATTATGCGTTGCTGGTCACATTCTTTTGATGTAGAGGCTATCTTAAAAGACCGGCTGGCTCCCGAAACATTGGAAAAATTTTTAAGTTCACAACCCAAAGATAAAGTTTCAAGTCTTCTGGAATTAATTGAGACGGCAAAGGCAAAAAAATGAAAACTTTGGATTTATTCAGCGATGGCAAAGGGGGTGATGTAAAAAACCTGGCGCCGCTTGCCGAGAGGATGAGACCGCGAACCATTTCCGAATTCATCGGCCAGAAATATCTTTTGGGTGAAGGATGTCTGCTAAGACGCGCCATTGAAGCGGATAAGCTTTTTTCCATGATTTTCTGGGGACCTCCCGGTTCGGGGAAAACAACACTGGCCAGAATTCTCGCCAACGAAACTAAATCAAAGTTTACAAGTTTTTCCGCTGTTCTTTCCGGCGTAAAAGAAATTCGTGCGGTCATTGATGAAGCCAGAGAATTGCTGAAAAGAAAGAATGTGAAGATGATTCTCTTTGTTGATGAAATTCATCGTTTCAATAAAGCACAGCAGGATGCTTTTCTGCCTCATGTGGAAAGCGGACTGATTACATTGATTGGCGCGACCACAGAAAATCCTTCCTTCGAAGTTATTGCCCCGCTTCTTTCGCGAACAAGGGTTTTGATATTGAAGCCCTTTTCTGAAGAAGATCTGCTGACAATTCTCAAAAGCGCTCTGAAAGACAAACAAAAAGGACTCGGGCAGGTTCCTGTAAAAATTGATTTTGATGTTCTCAAATACATCGTTGGCTTAGCTGACGGCGACGCCCGTAGTGCTCTCAATAATCTGGAAGCTATTGTATCTATGGTGCAAAATTTGCCCGAAGATAAAAGAGTTATATCTTTAAAATTTGCCCAGGAAGCCCTGCTTAAAAAAGCACTTTTATATGACAAGGACGGTGAAGAGCATTATAATTTAATTTCCGCTCTCCACAAGAGTTTGCGCGGCAGCGATCCGGACGCCGCCCTTTACTGGCTGGGAAGGATGCTGGCCGCCGGAGAAGATCCTCTTTATATCGCCCGTCGTATGGTGCGCTTTGCTTCCGAAGATATCGGCAATGCCGATCCACAGGCACTGGTCATTGCTATAGCCGCTCAACAGGCTTTTCATTTCATCGGTCTGCCGGAAGGAGAACTGGCGTTAGCCCAGGCTGCAGTCTATCTGGCAACGGCACCCAAAAGCAATTCGCTTTACATCGGTTACGGTAAAGTCAAAGAAACAATTAATTCCAAAGGATATTTACCCGTGCCTTTACATATCCGCAACGCGCCGACAAAATTAATGAAGGAACTTGATTACGGCAAGGACTACAAGTATGCCCATAATTATGATGATGCTTATGCGCCACAGGAATATTTGCCGGAAGAGCTTAAAGGACAAATTTTTTACCAACCCAAAGGAACCGGATTTGAAAAGACAATTAAAGAAAGATTAAATTACTGGCGGCAAAAGAAAAAAGATGCTGAAAATAAATGAAGCAATGAAGTGTATTGACCTAAACTTGACTTGACAGCGAGCGTCCTATTAAGACTTGTTTCGTTATTGAGTACACCTACAACTCCACAGTATTTGATTGTCGCCAGAGTTGAGGATTACCAGTTAAAAGGTGCAACGACCTGGCTCAGGGGCGCGCCAAAAGCCTTGCCCGGGTAGGCAACCCAACTATTTTGCGCGTCCCTTGCAGCCGCAGGTTATGAGTTTTGCTGTGGTCTAATTTTGGATATTTTTTCCTTGATTTCCTTCTTATGCTTTGGGTCATTAGACAGGTTAAATGCTTTATTGTAATAATCTAGTGCCTTATCGTTTTCGCCTAGGGTAAAGAAGAGTTCACCATATGTATCGTAAACATATGACAAATATTTTTTGGGGGCTAATTGTTCAGCCTCCTTCAAAAGCTCAATACATTTTGATTTTTCAATATTTGGACTATGTTTTATTATTGTACTCACAAGGTTATTGTAAACATGCCAACTCTTATATTGTATACTTACTAAGTATTCGTAATCTTGTATAATTTGCTCATAATTATTTAGTTCATAATTGATTTCTGTTCTCATGTCATAAGCAAGAGGTACTTCTCTGCGAAGCTGTTCTTCAGTAGTCAAAGAGCTTGCGTATTTAATGCCTGTATTCACATAGGAAAGAGCTTTTTGGTAATTCTTCATTGTAAAATAAATAGAAGCGAGATTGTTATACGCCTCTATAAAATCTTTTTTGAGTGATATAGTCTTTTCCCAATCTAGAATAGCCAGAGAATATTTTTTTTGGTCATAATAACAAAATCCACGGTAGAAATAAGCTCTGTAATCCGTAGGGTTTTCAGCTATAGCCCGATTGAAAATTTCGATTGCTTCTTTATAGTTTTGTTTCTGAAAAAGAGCGAATCCCTGCTCTGTGTAAGACTGGCTAAAAGGAACAAACTTTGCGTTTTGTATGAATTCGTTAGCAATTGATTCAAAATTATCTGTTTTATTATTCTGCTTGGTTCGCTGAGATAAAGCTATTGTGGCTCCAATTTCTTTATTGTATGGATGTCTGCAAATTAGCCCAATATCTTCAATAACGAGAAAATCTGACGTTTGGGGTAAATTTTTTGCATCATAGTCTTTTAGAATAGTATGGAAACGAACACAAAAATCATTTCTTTCATTCGATAGCTCTTCTTTATTCAAAACCAATTCAAAGCGATTAGGGGTTGGTTCTCTTGACCTCTGTTTTGATACCAGTACAAGAAATTCTTCTTTCGATTTAATTTCGGGAAGTTTTGACAACATTGCCAATCCTACAATTGACTGGTCTTTTGTGTCCCCTAATTTACCGAACTCTATAGAAACTGAGTGTTTTTTCTTGAAATACCAGCCTTCTCCTCGGGGGGGCAATAATGATAATCCTTCAATGTTAATTCTTTCATCTGGAGTATCAATCTTGGTGTATACATTCTTGGTTTCACAACCGTAGATTAAAGAGAGTATTACAAGCAACAAGAAGGCACTGTTTATATTTTGTTTCACTTTTAGTTTTCCCTCATAACAGCGGAGCTGAGCGCTGGCACGAGCCTGCGGAAGGCCTGCGGCCTTCAATGCGGGCGATGTGACATGGGCTCCAGTGATTTGATGGGCGGCTTCTATTAATTATGTTTTTTATCATCTTTTTTTAATAGCCGACCAGCAAAGAGCTGGACTAGCGCAAGCTCAGCTCCGCTGATGGGGCGGAAACGGATATTTTTTCTTCCTTTATCGTTTTCGCCCCATCAATTAATATACCCGGTGGGCGTTTTCCGAAATTTTGTGCAATTCTACTTTATTTCCAAAAAAATTAAAAGAAATAATACAACGTAAAATCAATCTATTTAACTTTTCACTACTGGGCTTTTTAGTCTTTATTACCATGAAATACCCGGCGGGTATAACATGGGAACTTTGTCCAAGGTAAGGAAAACCGACATTAATGAATACGGTTTGAAAGAGCGTATAAATTTAAAAATTATCTGAAGCTCACTTTCAGGAAGTTATTGATTGTATCGCCACTCATTGTAAGGTCATGTTCTGTTCAGGACAATTAAGCATTACGTTTGTTCTCCTACGTCGTCGAAGATGCCCTTCAGGGTACTTCGTACCTAGGATAGTTTCCAATCCCGATATCGGGATTGGATAATTCGGCTAAAAAACTTCAATGCGCTTTGCTTTTGAAGTTTTAGTCTCATTACGTCCAGCAAATTTCAGCGCGCTATGCTTCTGAAACTTGGGACTCAAATCAGCGAGTCTCATTTCCCGCGTCGCTTCGCTCCTGGGATAATTCCACTTACGCTTCGAGCTTCATTTCATTTGCTCTCAGCGAGTGTCATTAAAAGGAAAGGGAGGCTTGATTAGAGCCTCCCTACACATGAAGAGAGAAGGTTATGACCTTCCTGGTTATTTTGTTGTCGGCCAATCATACCCGTTGTTTTTAGTCGACAAATAACACTCTTTTATTTAAAGCACTTATCATACCATAAATAAAATCATCCTTTTAACTACATAAAATAATTAGCAAATTATTTTAAAAAGCTTTGACACAATGAACCTGTTCTTTACTTTAGCGGCAATAAATGTCGAAAAAAGAATTTTGTTATTTAAAAATATGCAATAAATACAATCATATACCTTTTTATAGCCTTTTTCGCCACAATTTCGACAAAAATGTCGGATTTTTCTTATTAAAAGTTGACTTTTCATCCGAATAGCTTAAAATGATTAGCTAAATGAGACCTGAGGATACTAATGCGCTTTTTCAGAAAAAAAGAACTAATCGCCGAAAGAAAAGCTCATAACTACAACGACCCCTTACTTCAACCTTTGGCGGTAGCGATTGTCAGCGCCATTTTAGTGGCTTTAATATTGATTACAGGCTTCCTGGAAATCAGAAGAAGTGAAAAGAACCTCATAGCTTTTATGGAAGATCAGGCCTTAAGCACAATAGGTGTCCTACAGAGGTTAACTGAAGAAAATTTAAAAAGCATAACCATCCCTGAAAAAAAAGCATCAAAATCAAAAACTGCTACTGATGATGAAGCCGCGCATTCCAAAAAATGGGTGGTTGATGCGATAACGACACAGGCCCTGAATTTAGATGAACTATGGAAAAAAGGTAACATCAATAACGATTACCTGCATAATTTCGCGGCAGAAAATAATTTTTTATATGTGGGTCTATTAAATACCCGGGGAAACGCCCTATATCAAAGCGAACCATTGAAGACCAATATGCTGGAAGCAGATGATTTTATACAAAATGGCCGGAAATTAACCACATTGGAACTAATAGAGAAAATAAGGTTAAAAAAAGGAATAGGATATGTTGCTTTAAGACGTAAGGATAACAGCGGGACGGTGGTAATAACTTTGAATAAATCCGGGATTATTTACTGGAGTCTCAAAGTTGCAGGAGAAAAAGGAATGAACAAAATAGGCGAGGGGCATGGCATAATTTACATTCAGATTATCAATGACCAGAACAAGCTTCTCAGCAGCGTTGGCGAGCCCGCTCCGGGATTAAGCGAAAAAGATTTTGATTTCAAAAAAATTTTATCCGGTAAAACAAAAATCGTGAGCAGGAAGGTTAATTACGCCCAAAACAAGATATTAGATTTGGCGGCGCCTCTGCTTTTGGATAATAAAATCGTCGGCATTGTTAGAATAGGTCTCGACCGCAGTTCAATGGAGAAAAGCCTTATCGAAAACCGTCACAATATTTTTGTCTTTATGTTCTTCATCGTCATAATAGCTTTATTGTCTATGTGGCTTCTTTATCATGATCAGAACCGCCATCTAGCCGGTATTGTCGAAATGGAACGACAGTTGGAAAAAGCAGAAAGGCTTTCTTCTTTGGGACAACTTGCCGCCGGAGTAGCTCATGAAATCCGTAATCCTTTAAACGCCATCAGCATGGCAGCGCAAAGACTTAAGCGTGACTTTGTTCCCTCCGATTCTCAAAGAGAAGTTGATTTTCAAAATCTTTCAGGAGTCATCAAAGACGAAATCAAACGCCTTGACGGAATAATTGAAGAGTTCCTGACCTTTTCCAAGAGCAGACGATTGGAATTTAGTAAATTCTCCATAACTGAAATTTTACAAAAGATTGTTAATCTTATGCAGGAAGAAGCCTTAACTCGCGGGATTAAAATTGAAACAAAATGGCATCATACTCCGGCTGTAATTTCGATGGATGTGAATAAACTCCAGCAGGCGTTTATCAACCTGATTAAAAATGCCATGGAATCCATAACGGAAGCGCCGGGTAAAGTTTATATTGACGTGGAAAAGGAAAGGAAAAATTATATCGTTGTGAAAATTTCCGATAACGGATGTGGAATGACTTCCGAAGAAATCGAAAAGATTTTCAGCCCTGAATATACAACCAAAGAAAAGGGCGTAGGTCTGGGAATTCCTTTAGCCTTCGAAATCATCCGTGGTCACGGGGGAGATATCAGAGTAACCAGCAGAAAAAGCAGCGGGACAACATTTGAAGTTATTCTACCTATTGAACGATTCAATGATATTTTTTAAAAACAGGGAATAAAAATCAATGCAAAAAATCAGTATTCTTATTGTTGAAGACGGCCGATCCCAAAGAGAAATGCTGCGTGATTTTCTGCGTTCCGAGGGCCATACAGTAGCAGAAGCGGAAAAAGGGGAGAAGGCTATTAAAATAGTTTTAAGCGGCCATTTTGATTTAATTCTTCTGGATTACAAAATGCCGGGCATGGATGGTCTTCAGGTTCTCAAAGAAATCAAACGTATCAATCCGGAAATAGACGTGGTCATAATTACCGCCTATGGCACAATAGAAACGGCGGTAGAAGCCATGAAAGTCGGAGCAATCGATTACATAACGAAACCTGTGGATCTGGATGAGCTGCTAATACTCGTCAATCGCCTGGCGGAAAGAAGGCAACTTATTCAGGAAAACCTGCTTTTAAGGGAAGACTTAAACAAGCGCGGCGTTACCGCTGACAAAATTATCTATAAAAGTAAGCAAATGGAAGAACTTGTCAATATGGCAGGGCGCGTAGCCGCGAGCAAAACCTCCATATTGGTTCAGGGAGAAAGCGGAACCGGCAAAGAATTGCTGGCGCGATTGATTCATCAGTTGAGTCCACGGGCTAACAAATCAATAGTCGTGGTCAATTGCGGTGCCTTGCATGAAAATTTGCTGGAAAGCGAATTATTCGGCCACGAAAAGGGCGCCTTCACCGGTGCGACTTCCCGCCGCATTGGACGGTTTGAAGAAGCTGACGGAGGCACGCTTTTCCTCGATGAAATAGGAGAGTTAAGTCCAGCCACACAAGTCAAACTTCTACGTTTCCTGCAGGAACGGGAATTTCAACGTCTCGGCAGTAATGTTAATCTCCAGGTTGACGTCAGGATTATTAGCGCGACCAACCGTGATCTGGAAGCACAGGTCAAAGAAGGGTCTTTTCGTGAGGATTTATATTACCGACTAAAAGTCGTCACCATGGCTGTACCTCCATTGAGGGAAAGAAAAGTGGATCTTTGTCTTTTAATTGATCATTTTATCCATAAATTCGCCGCTGAAAACGCGAAAAACTTTAAAGGATTAACATTAACTGCTGAGGCACGTGATGCACTTTTAAAATACGATTACCCGGGAAACGTGCGCGAACTGGTAAATATTTTGGAACGGGCTGTTGTCATCGCACGGGATCAGTATATAACTACAGATGATTTACCATTCCTTCCGACAGAACCAAGCAAGAAATCTTCCGGCGCCTTGCGGGAATCCGTGGACGAATTAGAAAAAAATCTGATTATTGAAGCAATGCAAAAAACACAGGATAACCAGACTAAAGCCGCCGAAATTTTGGGAATATCGGAACGTATGCTGCGCTATAAACTGAAAAAATACGGACTGAAAAACTAATTTGTGTTGACCTACACTTGATTTATTAAATTACATAAGGCCGGAATAAGCATGAATAAGACCGACTACGAGGCCAAGAGCCACTCCTACCGCGATCAATATCCATTCATCATCTCTGAAAATAGATCTTAAGATATCCTCAAATTCGGCATTGTTGAGCAGTCTGAACTTTTCCACCATAGTGTTTTCCACATCCAGAGCCTTTTCAATGTAGTCTTCAATATATTGCATAGCTTCCGGGGAGGTTACTTCCGTGGAGATTTCATGCTGGAGCCTGTCAAGTACCTCCGATTTGAGTGCTCCCAGTACTGCCGGTTTAACCATTTTGCTCATGCTGTCAATGACCTGGGTTACGGATATTCTTATGATAAGATGGATTCTCTCTTTTTCTCTCCCCTCCAGTATTTGTCTTATGATATTTTTTGAAGTAAGAACTTCTGCTGTCACCATCTTGGAAAATTCCCTCGTTACCTCCTCTCTTCTCTTAAGAAAAAACCCCTGGCGTGTCCAGAACAAGAATTTTTTAGGGTCCAGCGGCCTGAAAATCATCTGGATCGCAATCCAGTTGGTTAACCCGCCGACAATAGCGCTCTGAATCGGCACTGTCCATAATGCCGGGTAAATATACCAGAGAATCACCTGAATAATCCCCAGGCCAAACCCGATGTAAAACCCTAACTTCTCGAGAAATTTGAACTCCTTGTGTCCGACCACTTTAATCAATTTTCTCATGCGATCAACATTTGGACCGGTCATACATTCCATCGCCAGCGCCGGCAGGTCAAATATCTTAAATATGTTTTGCTTTATATCAGTGATAACCAATCTGACGGCCTTGGGAACTTGCTTCCTCGAGGCGAGGACTATTTCTTCTCTGGCCATTTCCGGCACCATTCGCCACACAATAGGGTTTGATCTTTCGAGAATTTCGTACACTATATCGGATACAAGTTCATCAATTATGATTTCCAGTTTCTTGGCGATTATCCGCGAATCAAGCTTGTTAAATACTTCATCTACATTAACAAGCCTTTGTGTAAGAAGAGAAACTGTTTTACCTGCGAATTTGGCAGCGTTACGGGGTATCAGCCCCTGCCAGCCGAGATATGGCGGAATGCCCCAGAAAACTATGGGGTGGAACATCATTTTTATACACTTCCAGTTGCTGAACCAGCCGAGAATGCCAAATATAAACGGCATTACCAGTATCTCCAGATGATGACTATTTTTGCTGCAGAAATCCGTAATCTGATGCCAAAAATCCATAAAAATCTCACAGATGGAATTATAAAAAGCGTGAGTAAACTATTTAAATGGTAAACCCCGTTAGAAAGTCTTCGACTTTCCAAGGGTAAGCTCACATGGAGCATTAAATCCAGTATTCGCTAAAAAAAGAAGATCCATCATCCCCTCTGTAAGCAGCGGGGCTTTCTAACGGGGTAAAAGATACAACGAATTATTCGTCACATACTCAACTTTTCTTTTGAGCCCAACGAATAACTCTCTTTATTTCCTGTGCTTCATCTTCCGTTAAACCGTCCAGGACAACCGGGT
>JAFGLS010000012.1 GCA_016927935.1 Syntrophaceae bacterium | reverse complement strand
GTTCGGCTTATGGTTTTCACGATATTCAATATTTCTCTTTGAAAATTATTCAAGCTACTACCAACTAAAAGTTAGAAGAACCAAAATTATTAATACAACTATAATATCATCGGGGTCGTCAACCTGTAACAAGCGACAATTGATTTTAAATTATTTCATGGGGCAAATTCATCAATTTAAAATCATTTTGGTCATTTACCCCATTTTTGGGTGAATTTCTTTTCTGAATATTTTTTATAAATATTTATTAATATTGAAATTACCTCTAACATTATTTCATGGCATGTTTTTAGATACAAATTTGTAATTAATTGTATGTGTGTATATGGTTCGTGAAATGAATACTTTTTCCAGTCTGTTTCTATATGTCCATAAAAAATTTGTATTTAAAAGACATGGTTTCAGATTTTATGTATTCAAGGAATCCGGGAAAGTTCTCATAATTAAAATGAATTATATTTAAAAGGCGGTCACCTGAAAATTATTAATATTTTCTTGCGGGTCATTAAAACAGATTTAACAAATTTTATGTTAATTAACCGTATCAATATTCAAGTTAAAAAACAGGCGCCAAACCTCTTAAGACATGTAACCGCTTCTCAATTGCCTGGTAAGTGCAGAAGGGTGGTGATGTAAAGGAAAGAAAAAATCAGTCAAATTCTCAATAAGCATTAACCTTAATAATAAACTGTTTATGTTTATTTGAGAAATAAAAGTACAAATTAACATTTTAAATTAAAAAATGGAGAAGTAAATAATGAGAAAACAGTTTAATCTGTTAGGCATTCTGGGTGTTTTGGCGCTAGTATTCATTATTGCCGGGTGCGGGGAACAGCAAAAACAACAAAGTCCTGTAGAACCTATCATCGAAACAGCTAAAATAAAATTAGTAGGACCATGTGCAAACGATGATCCATCGTCACCTGTGGGAATCGTGCCGACCCTCGTCGAGGGTAATACACCAGCCACGACTTCAACAAATGTGAAGATCGATCCACCTAATGCCGGCACCTATGCACTTGGTTCAGGATCTGTTACCATTACGTTTAACAGCGATGGGTTCTGCGGTGAAGTAATGGAGTGGTCTGTTACAGGCAATATTGTCATAGATCATGTATATGCAAAGGGTGGCAACGATTACAATGACTATGATTATACAGGCCAGAATCCACGTCCAACTACGGACGGGAACTTGCATTGTCCCATCAACGAAAGTGAAAAATATGCCGATTTCAGCCATGTTAACTTTGTCTTCCACGAAGTAACCACCCCCTCATACGCGCTGACTATTAGCAAGACCGCAGTTCCCGAATTTACCCGGACACATAAATGGACAATCGACAAGACGGGAGACCCGACCGAGTTGACACTTTGCGAGGGTGAAGCGTTTCTAGTGAACTATACGGTCACAGTAGATGAACTACTACCCCCTGTCGATAGTGACTGGAAAGTAACGGGTACGATAACCATTAAAAACATTGCCCCTGAAGGAATAACCGCTCAGGATGTGGTAATTACCAACATTTCGGATGTACTTAGTGACGGTACAGTGGCAACGATAGATTGTGATCTTTCATCTCCAATTACACTTATAGCGAATGGAACTTTAACTTGCACCTATTCTGCAGAACCAACAAGCGGTATTCCTGGAACCAATACTGTTACGGTTGTGACCGGCACTGAAGGCGTAACCGGCGGAACCGCAACTGCGGATTATACTTTCGGCGATCCGACGACCGTCCTCGACGAATGCATCACTGTTTCCGACGATAAGTTTGGACCACTTTTCGATGGCAATGAGGTTTGTATTGATGATGGTTTGCCCAAGGTTTTCAATTACTCCCTGGAAGTACAGTACGAAGAATGGGGCTTGTATACATTTACCAACGTAGCGACCTTTACTACCAATGATAATGGGACTACCGGCAGTGATAGCTGGGATGTAGCTGTAACGGTATGCCAGTGCGAAACCGCATGGGGCGGAAATACGGGCGTAAATGTTGGGGACAAACGCGCCTGGTGGTACTATTTTGACGTATTAGATGGTTCACCTCAAACAATCTGGGCAGGGCAGTATGAAGATGTGGGTTCAGTTTCTTATATAGGTGGAAACATTGTTATTAGTCTGACAGGTGGCTGGGAATTGTACGATCCGGAAGGCGAAGCCGTAAAAATTCAGGGTTATTATGAAATTCCGTCAGTCAGGCCGGAAGCAGGTCATTTTGATTACAAGGGAATGAATTTGACAGTCCCTGTTAGCGAATATCCATATTATGCAATCCATCTGGATGTGAGACGGTGTCCGTAACCATAGTAACAGTTAACAAGAATCATCCTGCCTGTCATGATAGTATATTTCAAATAAGCTGCCGGACAGGATGATTTAATACATGTTCTTTATTATTTTTCACAAGCCGATTCTCAACTCATTGTAGATGGAATGGACAATCAATGCGGTATAACTTTCTTCTTGAGAATCGGCTTTTTATTTATTTTACTCAAACAGTTTAATTGTTTATTGTTTCAAATCCCCGGCGCGTTGGGGATTTACACATTATTTAGCTATACATAATTGAATCATGCATAGTTTTGTCCGGCCTGTTCCCGGTCTCTTGCTGTGTCAAATATATAGAAAAATTTATCAGTCGCAATAATCCACCAAATTTGAAATTATGTGTTATATAACACACAATTTTAAACATGAGTCTATTAACACATCGCCGGTTGTTTAAAGCTATAAAAAAGTATTATTTTGTTGCAATATGATATTTCGTTTTATATATTTAAACAGGGAAAGCTTTTATAAGGAGAGATAAAGTGGGTGAAAAATCTTCTCAAAATTTGAATAATATCGACCAAATCAAAAATATTATCTTTGGGGATAATATTAAAATATATGACAGGAAATTCTCTGAACTCGACAAGACCCTGAATAAAATGACCAGTGAATTTACTGAAAGGTTCGATAGTATCGATAAAAGAATAATGGATCTGGAAAATCTGGTTCAGAATGAAAATAAAAAATTAACCGAATCCCTGAAACAAACGAAAAGTAACCTTGAAAAAACCCTGGAAACCGCCAGAAGGAAAATAGAAAACGAAATCAAAGAGTTAAGAGAAGATAAAGCCGATAAGACAATTCTTGCGAATCAACTGATTGAATTGGCCATGACATTAAAGGGTGAAGATTTATTGCAGGAATTAAATAGTGGAAATAAGAAATTTGACGTTGAATAACCTAAATACTATTTCCGACCCGTTAAAAAATCTTCAGCAGCTTCTTCTATCAGAAATAGAAAAACGTATCAAAAAACTTGAAACAGTTCAGAAAAAACTCGGGAATCAACTCAATAACAGGGAAGAGATTATTCAAACCATCAGTCCTGTTCTCACGGAATTACTGGGAAAAAAAATCCATGATTCCAAGGATGAACTTGCCAATACCTTGTCCCCAATCATGAGCAAAGCGATTAAAAAGCAGGTTGCGGAATCCAAAGAAGATGTCGTCGACGCGCTATATCCCATTATCGGCAGAATGATTTCCAAATCAATAACCGAAGCCATGAAAAAACTTGTCGCTTCAGTCAACGACAGCATAAACCAAAAATTGAATTTTAAAATATGGGTAAAGAATATAAAAGCCCGGATCTTTGGCGTCGGATTGGCGGAAATGGTCATTGCTGAAGAAATGCCGTTTGTTATCAAGCAAGTTTTTCTGATCGCAAAAAATTCCGGATTGTTGATCTCGCACGTTTCCCGGAATAAAAACGGACCCAGTGACCCCAATATCGTTGCCGGCATGTTGACGGCCATCCGCAGCTTTATGCAGGACGCCTTTTCACCCGACAAGGCAGGAGAACTCTATGAGATAGAATACAGCGATCAAACCATACACATCGAATCGGGAAGATATACATATCTGGCGGTTGTCTATAAAGGGATAGCGCCTGCCAACCTGAGCGATCAGCTAAAACATATTCAGGACAAAATCCGTAATCGCTATTACAAATATTTACGGAATTTTCAGGAACAGAACACTCATTTAATCAAAATAGAAACAATATTAGAGGAAATAGCAGAAAGATATAATTAAAAAAAGGGTGTGTTATTCAAGTCAATCAAAAAATATGCCTGGTAGGAATTTTCGCATCCGGGAAAACCAGTCTCATACGACGTTTCGTATTTAATCAATTTGATGAAAAATATTTATCTACAATTGGAGTCCGGGTATCTCAAAAGCTTTTATCACCCCTGGAATCGAAATCCAAAAAATTAATACAAATCAATTTTCTTATCTGGGACATAGAAGGGCTGGAAG
>JAFGLS010000080.1 GCA_016927935.1 Syntrophaceae bacterium | reverse complement strand
CCGCACAAGCCGTCATTAAGGGAACAAGCAGAAAAAGAGCAGCTATTAATATTTTGAAAGATTTCATAATTATTTATCTTCTCCTTTTTTTTTTTTTATTGGCAAGTTCCTCAATTGTAACCGCCTTTCCTGTCAGGCTCATGGGGACGCCCTTAAGTTTCTAAGTTACTTTTCAATGAGTTGGTAGCCATAATCCTTCACAATTATTTCGCCTCTTTCAACCGAGTACCCGATAGCCGGTACACTGATACCTAAACGCCTGGCCAATGCGGTATGGGATACTCCCAACTCACGCGATGCCCAATAACAAAACAAGCTCCTTGCCTTTACTTTGGTCTTTTGCTTACTTCTTGAAAAGATGTCGTCAACCTCGACGGCGCATAACGAAGCCGCTTTCATTGCTGTCTTATCCAGATCGTAACCGGAACGACTTACTTCGTAATAGTGTTCAAATTTTTCATCAGACGCGGAAAGTAATGAATGGACGAATTCGCCGTCTCCAAGTATCCTTTCGTCACTCTTAATATGCGCGCCTTTAAGATCATTTTTGCTAATCGCCGACCAGCCGCCCAGACTGCGAATGAGTCCTCCACCCATCAGGTCGTCCCTGCGCCCCTGATGGATTCCTTCCGATACAAAAGCATAATAGTGTTTTCTTGCGATGTGCCGCTGTTTCCCGAAATAGGTCAACACATAATCAACATCCTGCCAGTCTCTCTTTTTATTTCCCATCAGGACACTATGCCCGCAATAGGGATGATCGTTTAATTCCTCGAGACTCTTTACAAGACCAGCCCTGAAAGGATTTAAATGAATATATCGAACCAGTTCATTTAAATATGCATCTTCTTGGCAGAGTATGGATTTATAACGATTTTGAAAGAGCTGTCCGCTTCGTTTGTGCCGGTGATTGAAATAAACAGCGTAACCGGTAAGGAGCCTTCTCATCAGCGTGGCAATCGCAACACTGCCGGTCCGAAAAAGAAAATGGGCATGATTGGGAATAAGTGCCCATGCAAAACATGATGTCTTTGTCGCGGGCAAGAGCTTCTCAAGACGCGCCAGAAAATCTTCCCTGTCGTTATTGTCTTTAAATATCTTTCTACGCTCTATCCCCCTTATGATGATGTGATGTAATACACCAGGGGCATCAAGTCTCGCTGACCTAGGCATGGATTATTTTTTACTTCCCAAAATTTATTTTGTCAACTTAGAATCTTAAGGGCGTCCCCTCTACCTTAAACTATAACAGCTAATTTTTCATCAACTTCATTAACACAATATTCAGACATCTTGTAACGCACGTCATGCCAATAAAAGCACCAATCAAGAGCATTTTCTGGCATTGCAACGAATTCGCGAACCGCAGTACCAGTTGGCACACCATTCGCATTTACCTCTATTGAAAAAGGATCCCATGCTGACTCTTGCCCTGACCATTCCGGTCCACCATATTTTTTATAATATTTGATTTTCATATACATCCACCTTTTTCTTGTTATTTATTTTTCATTCTTTAGATTTTTTTCCAACTTCACCCAAGGAATTTTAATTTCGATCATTTTCGTGCCATCTAAATTATAAATCACTGGCCTGACACCTTTTATCAAAATACGCTTGCCATCGGGTGAAATAGCATGAGAATTTGAACCTAAAGTTAATTGCTTATTAAATATGCGTTTTGTTTTACCATTTTTGTTCATAAACAAATCATAATACTGTGTTCCATGCTTCCTTAGCCCATCTATTTCATTGATGTTGGATTTAAAAATAATAGTATCATTCCACGCTATTTGAGGTTCACTTGAGTTGCTGCCATTTTTAAACGCTGGTTTTAAATTATTGTTTTTGCCATCCATTATGAAAATATTATTTAACCCATATTTGTCTGCATACTCCCACCAGGTTCTGACATCTATACCAGAGTCTGTCTGGTCCGGCGGCACGGTTGGTACGGAGAATATGAAACGCTTACCATCTGAAAGATAGGCGGGTTGGGTAATGCCAAAAAATCCGTAATTTGTTAGCTTGTGTTCTTTCCCCGTTTTTATATTCACTTCATAAATATCCCATCGAGAAGGATACATTGGATCAGTATAATAGATTGGCTTTGTCCGCCTTGAAGCAGATTTTACATAAAGAATTCTTTGCTCATCTGGAGAAAAAGAAGGCATTTCGTTAAATATCATTGTGATTAGCTTTTCACTGATTCTTTGCGGTCTTTCATTATAGTCATGTGTTAATTGACGCACATTTTTACCGTCAGCGTTCATTACAAAGATGTTGCGGTGGTCATCCTGACCGGATACAAAGGTAATCAACTTTCCATCACGGGAAAACGCAGGATGATATTTAAATTGATATTTTGTAGCAGTATTCAATTCTTTGAAATCTGTTATTCTATTTTGCGATATTTCATAAATAGCCCAAGAATAATCTGATTCTTTTGCATTCTCATCCGCCCCTATACAACGATGTCTTAATAAAATCTTATCGCTATCTGGGCCAAAAACAACTGACCATTCAATGTCATGTCGGGAACAATGCGAGGTCTTATCAGCAGCCATAACAATATCCTCCTGAAACCAAATTTTAATGATTGCGAATAATAAAATTAAAAAACAAATAGAAACTTTCTTTTTTTCATTTACGCCTTGTTGTAATCTTCTCATACCGCCGCCCTCCCAAATTTTTCGTACGCAGATACGCGCAGTTGCGCGAAGAAATGCAAAGGGGTCAAGTCTGCCGTTGACCTTTTGTTTTGTTATCTTCATTCTGCCCTCCCGTAAATTTTCACACCAAATATATAAAGCGTATAAGCGTATAAAGGAAAAGGGGACGGTTGTCCCCTTTATTCAATTTTGTTTTTATCTTTAATCTTGATATGGTGAAGTGAAAGGAGAGATATACTGGGAATCCCTTGTACAAGGAGAGTAACTATCGTGCCTGGCAGTTCAATCACCATATCCCTTATCCGAGACTTAGGTTGTTAACTTTGCACCCCGCCTTTTCAATGCGGTTAGCCTTTTTCAAGCTGTTTGGTTTGTTTGGGTTGTATTTAAAGCTAAATAAGATAAAAAGTCAAGATAATTTATCAGAAATATTAATAAATTGACGACTTTTACAATTAATTTCCTACACTAATTTGGACATAATAATTATCATTTAATTTTTTTAATTCTTTGTCCTCACTTAAATTTCAATTAAAACAATGTTTCATTTTTTACTTGACTTTTGAAACAATGTTTCATATTTTACACAAGTAGATATAAATATAAGGTATTATGATGGCAATAAGACCGGTAATTTCTGAAAAATTAAAAGAACGCCTGTATCCTGTGGTCTTGCGACAATTTTCAGGGAAAGATTTTCACGCGGTAAACATACGCGATATATCAAGAGAAAGTGGAATCAGCACGGGAACGATTTACAAATATTTTTCATCAAAGGAAGACCTTCTCTTCTCCATAATTGATGAAAAACTGCGCGACCTGGCATCATTGCTGAGGTTGCACATGGCGGGGACAGAGGATATACGTGAAATGTTTAGGAAATTATTTTGGGTTACAATGAATTTCTTCGATAATAATCCCGACCTAGCAATTACAGTTTTTATCACGGTTCCGTTAAAGAGCTTTATGGCAAACAAATCTTACAAAAGAGAAACTGAAATAGACATATTAAAGGAGATAGTGGAGAAGGCAAAAAAAAGTAGCGCAGTTGTTTCAGATATTGAAACCCTCTACTTCGCCGACCTTTATATAATGATCACTCACAGACATATTCAAAACTGGTATGTACATGGAATGAAATGGAAACTTGCCGACACTATAAACCAATTTTTTGATTTTTTCTGGAAAACAGTGGCACCTATCAGTTCAAAGGACTCAAAATAATATTTTCTATATTAAACCGGCAAATATTAAAAATATAATATATTCAATGACTTATGGAGAATTGCGATGGAAAAAATTGACATAATAGAAAAGGCAAAGGCTCAAAATAGAACGGCCTTAACAGAAGCAGAATCGAAGGAAGTTCTAAAAAAATACGGCATTCCTGTGGTAGAAGAAAAAGTGGTCAAAACCATAGAAGAAGCAGAAACAGCCGCAGAAACAATAGGTTATCCTGTTGTCTTAAAAGGGTTGGGATCTAATCTTACGCATAAAACAGAAAAAGGACTGGTTAAACTGAATTTAAGGAATAAAGAAGACATCCGTTCGGCGGCGCTACATATAAAGGAAGCAGCCGGAAATGATTTAGAGGGTTTTTTGCTTCAGCCGATGCTGGAGGGTAAAAGAGAGTTTGTTGCCGGACTTTTCCTTGATGAGCAATTTGGCCCTACGGTAATGTTTGGATTAGGCGGAATTTTTACAGAAGCAATAGGGGATGTTGTTTTTCGTTTGGCTCCTCTTAATGATAATGAAGCTCAAAAAATGATTGATGAGCTGCATGCACAGAAACTGCTGGGAGCGTTTAGAGGTGAGAGTGCACCGGACAAAAATGCATTGATTAAAACCCTCGTTGGCTTATCCCGGATAGGTGTGGAAATACCGGACGTAAAAGAAATAGATATTAATCCGTTGATAGTAACCGCCGAAGGCAAGGTTATAGCTGTCGATGCTCTTATCATTTTGGGTAAACCGCAGGATAAAAAGATATTCCCTTTACCGGTTGATCCGAAAGACATCGGTAAATTGTTCTATCCAAAATCAATCGCTTTTGTCGGCGCTTCCGCAGATATTAGAAAGTGGGGACACTTGATGTACTGCGGTGTGGCCGCCGGAGGATACCAGGGGAAAATTTATCTGGTAAACCCCCAGGGCGGAGAAATAGCCGGCAGAGCAGTTTTTAAATCCGTTACCGATATTCCTGATCCGGTGGACCTTGCCGTTGTAACAGTTCCTGCAAACAGGGTTTTGTCTCTAATACCTGAATTTGAGAAAAAGGCTATTAAAAAAGTTTTACTCATATCTTCCGGTTTTAGCGAAATCGGAGCGGAAGGCAAAATTCTGGAAGACAAATTGGTAGAACAGGCACGAAAAGCAGGAATTTTAATTTTAGGTCCCAATACAATGGGTATATGTAATCCTCATATATCGTTTTATTGCACCGGTTCGCATGTTAGGCCAGTGGCAGGATCTACAATGTGGGTTTCGCAGTCCGGAAATTTGGGAACACAGCTGTTGGCTTTCGCCGAAAAAGAAGGCATTGGTATTCGTGCATTTGGCGGTTCGGGCAATGAAGCAATGATTACTATTGAAGATGCAATGGAAGGTTTTGAGATTGATGATCTGACTAAAACAGTTGTTTTATACCTGGAAAGCATTAAAAACGGCAGAAGATTTTTCGAAGCGGCAAAACGTGTCGGAAGAAAAAAACCAATTATAGTCTTAAAAGGCGGAAGTACAGAAGCCGGTGCCAAAGCAGCAGCCAGCCATACAGGCGCGATGGCTTCCAACATAAAAGTATTTAAAGCTGCCTGTCATCAAGCTGGAATCACACTTGTTGAAAATCCCATGGATTTACTGGACCTGTCTGCGGCATTTTCTTCGTTACCTCTGCCCAAAGGGAAAAAAGTCGGCATTATAACCTTGGGGGGAGGCTGGGGAGTTGTAGCATCGGATTTGTGTGTGGAAAATGGTTTGGATGTCCCCAAATTATCTGATGAGGTAATTTCAAGGATTAACAAATTGTTGCCGCCTTTCTGGAGTCATGCCAATCCAATAGATGTTGTGGGGGATATGAATACAGATACATACATGAAGATTATTGAAGAACTAATTCAGTTGCCCGAATTTGATGCTATAATTCATATGGGCATTATCGGAAGATTAATTTTGGTAAAGGCGACACTGGGGTCAACTGTTGCTATAGATAAGAAGTATGATAATAACTTTGTAGATCGAGCTTTTCTTCATATGGAAAACTTTGAAAAACAGACAATTGAGCGAACAGTAAAATTAATAGATAAATATAATAAACCAATAATAGGGGTTTATTTGCTCAATGATGATAAAACGAAAACTATTACAGAGGTGAATGGATGTAAATATAAAGGAGTGAACTTTATTACTCCGGAAAGAGCTGTTAAATCGTTGGCTAAAATGTATCAGTATTCAAAATGGTTGAATGATTAAAAATGTAAATGTTTCACGTGAAACATTAATGACACCCGCTGAGAGCAAGCGAAGCGCAGCTCGAAGCGCTGGTGGAATTATCCCAGGAGCGTAGCGACGTGGGATCTGAGACTTGCTGATAGTGAGACTCGTTGAGTGCGAATGAAATGATGCTCGAAACGTAATTCGAACTATGCCAGGCGCATAGTGCTGTGGTAAAACGAGCGTAGCGAAGTGGGATCTGAGGCACGCTGACTATCTAACAGAAAGCACAAAAAAGGGCAGGCTTACCTATGCCTGCCCTTTTATTTAATAAACTAATTTTCTATTCCAGACTCAATCCAACCCAGAAATTGGAATTGCCACGTTTAATAAGAAGCACTACATTTTTCTTTTCAGCCGCTTTTTTCATTTCTACCGTATATTGTTTTAATGCGAACACCTTAACTTTGTTCACCTGAAGAATTATATCATTCGGTTGAATGCCAACATTATCAGCCGGACTGCCCTCTTCCACATCAGTAACTATAACACCGGCATTTTGAGAAATTCCCAGTTGCTTGGCAAGTTCTTTAGTTATTCCCTGTACATGGATACCAAAAAACCCTCCGGATTTTTGTGTCAGAGCTATTTCAGGTTTATCTTTCCTTTCAGCTACCGTCACCTGAAAAGACATTTCTTTACCGTCGCGAATAACTTTAATCTTTGCCTTTTCACCAACATGTAAAGAAGCGGTTGTCAACAGTAACTCATGAGTGTCTTTAATAACTTTTCCGTTAATTTCTGTAATAATATCACCTACTTTTATGCCAGCTTCGTCTGCGGGATCGCCTTTAAAAACTTCGGATACCAGGATTCCGTTCTTGCTTTTATAATTCATGCTTTTGGCTATTTCATCGGAAATGTTTTGAATGGAAACTCCCAGCCACCCACGAGTCACCTTTCCTTTTGTTTTCAAGTCAGCCAAAACGTTTTTTGCCATGTTGATGGGTATGGCAAATCCTATACCCTGTCCTCGGGCAACGATTGCCGTACTAATGCCGATAACTTTTCCCTGCATATTAAATAAAGGTCCGCCACTGTTGCCGGGATTAATGGATGCATCTGTCTGAATGAAATTATCGTAGACACCTGCCCCGATGACACGTCCCTTGGCACTGACAATACCAGCAGTAACTGTTTGTTCCAAACCAAAAGGATTTCCTATAGCAAGAACCCATTCTCCAACCCTTAATGCATCGGAATCTCCAATTTCCGCCGTAGGCAAACCATTATCAGGTTTGATTTTAATCAAGGCAATGTCCGTTTTAGCATCAGTGCCAATAATCTTTGCTTCATACTCTTTGCCATCAGATATTTTCACCAGAATTTTATCCGTATTTTCCACCACGTGGTTGTTGGTGAAAATATATCCATCATTGCTGATTATAAAACCGGAACCCAAACTTCGCTGTTTAAGTTCATGCTGTGGTATATCGCCAAAAAATCGGTTGAAGAAATCATCTCCGAAATAATCATTAAAAGGAGATCGATGAAACGGATGGCCGAGGCCTCTTCCCTTGAATGTTTTTGTCGTGCTGATGTTTACTACTGCCGGTTTTACACGTTCCGCCAAATCAGAAAACGAACCGGGAGTTGTTCCTTCGAGTGCTGATGCAACAGGAATTTCCGGCGCCCCTGAAGATAGAAAAGATGATCTTAAAACTTCCACTAAAGAGACAATAAAAAAAGCAATCAGAAAAGCCATTAAGAACATGAAGAATGTTCTACGATTTTTATTTTCCATTTTAATCTTATAAACCTCCGTAATTATTGATAAACTTCTGTTGTTTCTGCCGAAGAAAGCAAGTTTAATCGATTATGGTGATTAATATAACCGCTACACCATTTTTGTCAATGAAATATTATTAAATCTGCCAATGAGAGAATTAATACATGCCAAAGGATTTCGCATACTCCAAACACGAAAGAAACACTTTATCAAATCCTTGACACTGAAATTCAAAAATAATATATGTCAACGTCTTCTTTTAATTCTTAAGCCTGGGTGGCGGAATTGGTAGACGCAAGGGACTTAAAATCCCTCGTTACCTGGTAACGTGCCGGTTCGATTCCGGCCCCAGGCACCAGTTACATCAAGAGTTATATCAAGAACTTATATAAATTACCGTAAATTTTTTTAATTACAACCGCTACTTAAGTACAATATCCGGCACGATGCTTTTTTTATTTCTTGTCATTGCTTTTTCCTTTCAAAGTTCCCCTTGTTTACCCTGCAAGCGGCAGGGATCGCCATTTTTCGGGTGCGCATCATATCCCCAGATTACTGTTGTTAACTTGAACCGCCTTTCATAACTTTAAACTTCTTTCCGCTTGCGGTGAACTTTTTAATTTTTAATTTTTTAAGACCGGCCTCTTTATTTTTTAATGATTTTTCGTAGAACTTTATTGATTCCTTATCCTGTTTTATAAATCCCTCAACGATATTAATATATATTGCCGGAAGCTTGTTGGTTTTAAATTGATTCAATCTGTCTTTATTCATTTTGAGTGATTTTTTATATCTCTTTATTAAATCCTTGTTATTTTTGATTCGTAATTCATAATCAGCAATACATGCTTCAATATATTCCAATTTGTTAAACATACCTGTTGCCTCATAAATAAATGTTACCGAGAGAAGGAAGCGGATAGCAAACGTTGCCTCATAAAAAATGTTACCGAAGCCGGGTAAT
>JAFGLS010000079.1 GCA_016927935.1 Syntrophaceae bacterium | reverse complement strand
GGTTATTCGTAACTAAAAAAGTGTAAAGGATGTACCCAGTCTAAATTGTAAACGATGTTTTAGTTGCACATTATCCCACTCGGCTTCACCTCGGGGATAATTCCCAATCCCGATAAATCGAGGATTGGATAATTCGACTTACAAAATTCAGTGCACGATGTTCCTGAATTTTGAGTCTCATTACGACCATCAAATTTCAGTGCACTCCGTTTCTGAAATTTGGGTCTCATTAAATTATAAATTTTAAAATGGAAGATGATGTAAACTATTTTTCGTATGGATTCCCTTTTAGAAAAAGACCTATAATTATCAACACAATGAATACCCCTATTCCCATTACGGTATATCCAACTCCCTCCCTATTCATCGCCACATAATGTGCGATTGAATATGCACTGGCACCGACCGCTTCGCACAATTTTATTATGGCTGTAGCTATTTTCATCGCAACAATATCTATATGATGTCTCCTTATTTAATTAGGGATAAGTTTGTGGGCATTTAATGATAAATTTAAACAGCATCCTCGTCAGCCTTACCCCAAAGAAGGAGATACTAAGAGGGGATACACCCTTCAAAGATATTATTAGGCTGACGAGGATGAAATATGGTAACACAAATAAAAGAATTTATCAATTTTCTCAAAAGAGAGATTTTTACTGATTAAGAACACAAGGTGCAATGATTTGTTAGATATTCTTTACCGCTCGGTCAAGTGATTTCGCTAGATAATTAACAAATATTATAAGCTCAAATGCGCTTTCCGGGTGATCCTGCATAATCTGACGTGCCCCGGGGTTCCGGAGGGCCATCATAGCTCCAGCATAAAGAAACATCATTCCTTGCTGTTCGCTAATATCTTCTTCGTTTTTCAAGTTATTAAATTTCAAAATAGGATCATTTACACTAAAAACGGTTTGCATTAAATCCGCGCCACTTAAATCATGTCGCCCACTCTTGATTTTGACAAGAAAATCAAGCGTTTTGCATCCATCCTCTACAGCATTCGCGTAGTGACCACCTTGGAACAGTTTGTAAACTGCCTCCCTGATCTGAAGATGGAGATCAATAGAATCAAGGGAAATCATGGCAAAGCCGTTAGTCGAGCTTTCCATGTCCCTGATCTTTTCTTGAAAAAGTTCTTGGATAGTCTTTAAATGAGATATCGCCTGTGCTATTCCACTTTTAAGACCTTCACGAACAATATCGATTGGTTGGGGACGCCCTGTTACAAGAGGTGCCGTATCGAAATTATCCATTCGGTATCGCTTATACTCAACTGTGTCTTTACCGAATATTTCTAACAGAGTATCATCATATTTGTGTTCTAACGATTGCACTTGTGGGTCAAAACGTTTAGGTACTTGGTTAACGTCAAATTTCTCCAGCTCTTCAATACGGCGTGAAATTTTCGGCAGAGCTGCTCTCATGGTATTGGAGGAGAGGTGCGCCTCTCTGATTTCAGGTTCATTTTTTTTGGACATCCGATTTACTCCTGTTTATACATGATATTTTTTACATGAATCGGCACTCAACTATGTAAATACCTAACAATTATTGATTATAATCTATCATAAATTTGTGAATTCGTAAATCGAGGACTACATAATAAAGAAATATTTTTTTATTGCAGTTTAGCAAGGTTTGGTTGTATGATTTATACAAACAGGAAATATTCCGGAAACAGACATACCTAATAACGAAGGTTAATAGATGAGTATTTTAGAAACAACTCCCAAAAAAAATAAACACGCCTTTTTAAAACCGACAGGAGGTGTTTTAGACTTTACGACCTTGTTTGTCTTGCATGCTAAACAAAGAATTAAACCAAAAAGATTAAAAAAACTAATCAAGAAAATTTTTAACCGGTAACCGGTAAATGATAATAAATTCTAGGAAAAAAATTTTTATTAGTGGATACAAGACGTGAAAGAAAAGGAAAGTAAAATTAAAAAAGATGCAAAGGATGGAGTAGTTATTGTCCGTAAATATTTAAGAGGGGAAATGAAAAATTCCAAACGGGTGGAAAAAGCTTTTAAAACTATTGATAAATGTCTTATATATGAAGCCCAAAAAGTAAAAGAAGTAAAAGCACTCCTTAAAAAAATTGAAAGAAATAAAAAGTTAAATTGATTTCATAGATGATGTAACAAAACTAAAACGCAATTCAAAAAGCTTGTTTCTAAAGGAACATTAACAGACTTTGACCGTAATTTAAAATGTTAGGTTCATCTTTTATAAACTAAGATTTATTCTTTGGTTCTTTCGGTTCTAAAGTCGCTGACGCCTTATTATCCATATTCTCGAATCCTCGCGACGTCCATTTTTCCATTGCCGGCTTGTTTCTCAAGTTCTGGAAGATTCCTCTGAACGGATTACTTTCCTTTACCCCCTTGGGCAATGTTTTTTCACTGATTGATTGTTGTTCTTTTTTATCCGGTTTTGTCCATCTAAGAGCGGATTCAATTAAGAGACGAATAGCTTCAGAACGTGAATTTATTCTGTTTTCAAAACGATAATTATCAATTTTTTCAAGAAGATCACTTTCCATTACTAAAATTATTTTAGGTTTTTCCGTTGGCATAGTGGAAATATAAACGATATTTTAACAAAAAGCAACACAAAATATGTTACAATACTTAGTAATGGGTATATAGGGTATATTAGCGTTAATTTCATGTTTTTTCCATTATAATAACTATATCTTATATAAGATATATAGGGTATATTAATATTTCTTAAATGCTTAAATTAAAAGGTAAAATCAATTAATTCTAAACTAAAACTAAAAAAGAAAAGGTAAACAAAAGGAAGGGTAGCATACAGAAAAAAGTAAAACTTATCATGCTATCTTTGCTATCAACTGCAAAAAATGGAAAATAGACTGTTCTATAATATAAAGATAACCTTGTTTTCTATTTCCTCCGAAGGCTGAGGACTATGTATACAAATGTTATGAACTGTTTCTTTTATCCGGCACTCAAACATTTAGAACTGAAGCAAGTTTTTTCATTCAATCCGTCATTCAAACGTCTAGGAAACCTTCCTTGGCAGAAATCTGCTTCCTTTTAAGCATTAATATTAAATATGGAGCGGGCGACCGGGGTCGAACCGGCGACGTCCAGCTTGGGAAGCTGACATTCTACCGCTGAATTACGCCCGCTCACGAGGCCGTAATGTTATTGAACAGAAGTTTTTTGTCAAGGTGTTTTTGAAGCACAACAGTTATAATCCTGCCATACTTCTTAGCCCAACTTGATATTTATATGGTCATTGGAAGAAGCAGGTATAGGGGTTGCGTATCTCTTCTATGAATGATATTAACATATTTACCTTGACCTTATATTTATGGAGGTTACCATGTCTCAACCGGATGTATATAGGGAGCTTTCCAAAAAATTAATCTTCGAGAACTCACCGGTTATGCAGAAGATCTGGCGCATGCTCTGCGACGAAAGGGAAGCAAATATCGTTAATTTATTGCCTGCAACTACGGAAGAGCTGGCGACGAAATTCGGCACTACTGTCAAAGAAATGCAGACGATCATGGACAGGCTTTTCAAGCGCGGTGTGATCATCGATTCGGTCAAGGGAGGCATCACTACCTACCGGATGCCCAAGCATCCTCTTCAACTCCACGACTGGACGCTTTCCTCCCCTGAAATATCCGAAGAGCTCATGGAGCTTTGGAGGGAATTCGGAGAAACTGACTACCCTGCCCTGCTGGATCTCATTCATCAGATTAAAATACCTGCATTTATGCGGGTCATTCCTATCGGTGAGACTATCCTTACAAAAAATCAGGTGCTCGGCACAGAAGATGCTGTCAAAATACTCCAGTCAGCATCGACCATTGCCGTCACCGACTGTGTCTGCCGCAAGCTTGCAAAGAAATGCGATCGGCCTGTGGATGTCTGCCTCCAGCTCAACCGTGCGGCAGAATTTGTCATCAAGCGGGGCACAGGCAGGAAGATCAGCTTTGAGGAGGGAGTGGAAATACTGAAACGCGCTAACGATGCAGGGCTTGTCCACTTGACGGAAAACTCTGCCAACAGGGTGAATATGCTTTGCAACTGCTGCGACTGCTGCTGCGAGTTACTGAGGTTTGCCAAAGACGCTAAATACAGGGCAATATTTAATCCAAGTCGCTATGAGGCTTCCGTAAATGCGGATGCCTGCAATATGTGCAACGTATGCGTGGACATTTGCCCCATGGACGCCATTCAGGCCGATTCGGGGGATTTTGTTGTGGTAGACAAAAACAACTGCATCGGCTGCGGCGTGTGCGCCCACCAGTGCCCAACCAATGCTATCACCCTCGTGGAAGTGAGGTCCGCGGACTTCATCCCTGCGTAAGGTAGAGACTCTCCATCGACAATGGTATAAGATACAACAAATAGCAGAAGATGGGTATTACCAAAAAAAGACCCAAAAAATTACCCGTCTGCCTTTTTGTTTAATCTTCATGCCTGATAGATTAAAGCAAAAATATACAGAAAGACAAGGACAAACTATTTCCGGCAACTAAAATATATTAGAAAAATAACTTTAATCCCAAAGTCAGTATACTGGTAGAAAAAGTAACATCTTCAGAGACATCGTGTTCAAATTCCATTTCTGTTATATAATAACGATAGCCTATATCCACGGCCATCTGGCTCGTTAAGTAAAGTTCCACTCCCGTCAGTAATTGCCATGCGTAAGACGTGTAATCGTCTCCGCTGAATCCCCGTATATCCTCTAACGACATATCGGAATAAGAAAATCCAAATCCTATGCCAAAGTATGGTTGAATTATTCCATGGGAATATTTCCCAATGACATTAAACATTAAACTGCTTATTTTTACATCACCATCAATGTCATGAGAATCTTTTACATCCGGATTCAAATAGCTGTATTCGGCTTCCAATGCCAAATATCTAAAAAAAGGATTGGAATATCCAACTTTTACACCCCAGACGGAAGTCTCATTAATATCCAAATTAACATCGTCATAATAATCATCCCAATCATCTTCACTGGCATCCGGATCTATTGTAAAACCTCCCCATCCGCCAATATATAATCCTGTTTCAGCCGATGCCGATTTAAAGGGATATACAGCAAAAAAGACAATTAACGTAAAAACAAAAATGTAATTAGCGATTTTTTTCACACTATTTCTCCTTCTTTTTATTGTGGCAGATTGTAAATCTTTATATTTTACTTTTCAATATTTTTTTGCGGATACAATCCACGTCGCAAGTTAACAGAGTTTTGCTGCTTTTTGGCCTAGTTCAAAAGCTCTTTTCCTGGCTTTGTCGTCCTGGAAAATGTCTCCTTTTTCTGCGCCGGAAGTCATGACCGCGCCAAGCCAGCACATTTTTGTCATATCTACCGTTGATTTAAAGCTATGCACGACAGGATCGGCAGTATGGACATTCGGATCCCCACAAACCGTAATCACGCCGATGCGTTTGCCTTTCATTCTAGGATAATAATCTTTCTGCCATCTCCATTCCGCGTCAAAGAAGGCACACCACCTGTCCAGATAAGCTTTCATCTGCGCGGTCATTGACCAGAAATAAACCGGCACGCTGTGAATAATAGCATCTGCCTCCAGTATCTTTTTGTGGATTTCAGGCATATCGTCTTTAACAACACAAACACCGGTTTCATTGCACTTCCTACAATCAAGGCAACCGGAAATTTTCTTTTTAACCAGAATAATTTTTCCCACCTGCGCGCCAGCTTTTGCGGCACCGGCAAGAGCCTCGTCGAGGAGAATATTACTATTGCTGCCAATTCGTGGACTTCCCATAATGCCAAGGACCTTCATGTTGACCTCCTGATTTAATGACACTCGCCGAGAGCGAATGAAATGAAGCTCAAAGCTCAAAGCGCAAGTGGGACTTTGCGGTTCATACCCGTGATTCAGTGTATTAATAATTGAAGCACTCTTTATTGACTATTCCTTTTATACCAATTTGTAAACAATAAAAAAGTTGAAGAACTCTATTGTTAAATGTGCTAAAAACACAAAGCAGCTCCTGTTGATAATTATTTTTAATGTATAGTGTACCGAATCTTGACAGGTAATGAAAAGGCTTGATATTGCCGGAGTAATTCAGATAAGGCCTTAAAATTATTTAATATTTTAAAAAAAGATGATTTATGATAATATTAGGGATAGTATTGGTCGCAATAATCATGTTTTGTTTTACGTCAACCATTGCTTCTGTACAGAAAATAGAAAGAAAAGAGCAACATATCGGCACATTAAAAGGAAAAGCGATTGATTTTAGAAAAGACTGCAAGCCGTATGCAGCAAAATTCTGTAAGGACGTTTCGCTGGGGAAAGGGAAAATTTATCGTTACCTGAAATCAAACGCGGCTCAATTATAACCGGATTGCCATGCATATTTAAAAAAATAAAGGCGTTTGATACTTCACCGGTCTGCTTTAACTGTAAACGATCGCCTTTTATGGAATGCTGAAAATGGCAAAACCATATCATTTATTCAAGTATAACGGCCTCGAAGGTGATTGTTTCACGATTATCGCCCATCGCGGCGCTTCGGCTTATTATCCTGAAAATACTATCCCATCTTTCGAAGGCGCTATTGCCATGGATGCGGATATGGTGGAACTCGACGTCCAACTCTCATCAGATAAGGAAGTTGTTGTATTTCACGACGAAAAAATTTCACGCCGAACTAATGGAAAGGGAAATATAGCCGATTACTCCCTTTCTTCGCTAAAAAAACTGGATGTCGGAATTTGGTTTGATAAAAAATTTAAGAACACAAGAATACCAACACTGATGGAAGTTCTGGATATATGCAAAAACAGAATTGCGATAAATATTGAAATCAAAACTCAAGCCGTCAGCGAAATACTCTTTGGCGGCATTGAAGAAAAGTGCCTGAAAATTGTGGAGCAGAGCGGCATGCGCGAACATGTCATATTTTCCAGCTTTGACCCGCGTGCCATAATGCATTTAAAACAGATAGATAACTCTGCAACCGTCGCCGTGCTGTTCGAGAAAAAACACTATGGCGCCAAGCTGCCCTCGGAAGTCATGGCATTGGTAAACGCAGACGCTTTTAATTGTTCCGCCTCCGAGCTAACTAAAAAGTGGCTTGCAAACATCAAATCAAAAAATATTTCTGTGAATATTTATACTCTCAATGATAAGAAGAAAATGAAGAAATTTTTGAATATGGGTGTAAGCGGAATCTTTACCAACAAGCCGGACGTATTAAAAAAAGTTCTGATTGATGTAAGGAAACCGAAGGCTTAAGGCCTAAGGATGAAGACTAAAGACGATGAATATTTCAAACGATTTGATTAAAATTATTGAACTGGCTATTGATACACTGATTAAAGCGGCAGGCATAGATTTGCGTTTGCACGGGGTAGAAAATGTGCCCGATCAACCTATTGTCTATGTGGTTAATCACTTCACACGCCTGGAAACGGTTTTGATGCCCTACATCATCAAGAAAAAAACTAACAAGGATGCCGTTTCCCTGGCGCACGAATCCTTCTTTAGCGGCAGAATGAAAGATTTTTTGGATAATGTGGGTGCCGTTTCCACCGCCGATCCCAACAGGGATAAAATTTTCATCAAAGCTCTTCTTTCCGACAGTCATCCCGTTATTATTTTCCCGGAAGGACAGATAATCAAGGATAAGAAGATTATTGAGAAGGGCAAATATTTGGTTTATAACGCCGGCATCCGCAGGCCGCCTCATTCCGGAGCGGCGCGCATCGCTTTACTGACTGAATTCTTGCGTGAAAAACTGCGGATTTTCAATTCCCGTCGAGATAAAGCATCTATTGCCCGTATTGCATCACGTTTTGATTTGGAACCAGCGGATGTAGATAAAATTATCAGCAAAGAAACTCATATCGTGCCGGTGAACATTACCTATTACCCCGTCCGTGCGCGGGAAAATGCTCTCAGCAGGCTTGCCGGGAAATTTTTCAAAAATATTTCAACACGCTTGCAGGAGGAACTGGAAGTTGAAGGTCCCATAATACTGGGCAAGGTGGATATTGACATTAATTTCGGCAGACCCATCCCGGCAAAAAGTTATATTTCTGCAAAATGGAAGATGAAACGGATGATGATGGATAAAAATGTCTATCTAAATATAGAAGATTTCAAAAAAATACCCGCTTTCAGAAAAACATGTATCCGTTTGATGCATGATTACATGAATTCCATATATGGCATGACAACTGTCAATCATGACCACATCATGTCTTATATTCTAACAAACTACCAGCAAAACTCTTTCAGCGAAAATGATTTCAAAAAACGTATTTTTTTAGCAATCGAACACTTACGGAAAGTAGGCCTGCCCAACTGCCACACATCCCTTTATCAAAAACAGTTTTATCTGATTACGGACGATTATCATGAAAAATACGAGAATTTTATAAAGGAAATGGTGGCCAGCAATTACATAGAACGGGAGAACGGTGTAATTACAAAAAATAGCGAGCGGTTCAGCGTGATATCCGACTTTCAGACCATTAGAAGAGACAACATAATTGAAGTTCTCAGAAACGAAATAGAGCCTCTGCGTAATTTGACCAGAGTAATTAATTCACAGAAATTCCTTCCCGCTTTTTTCATCAAATGGAAGCTAAGAAATTCTTTTATCAAACTGGACAGAGAGCTGTTCGACAAGGATTATCAACTGTATTATTTGCCCAACGAAAGTAAACCGAAAAATATTGGGGAACCTTTTTTCCTGAAGCACTTTTTCAGCAAAAAGGGAGTTATTCTTGTTCATGGATATATGGCGGCGCCGGAGGAAATCAGACCGCTGGCAGATCATCTGTACAAGAATGGCTATAATGTTTACGGTGTACGTCTGAGAGGGCATGGCACTGCTCCTGAGGATCTCGCCACCCGGAACTGGGAGAAGTGGTATGATTCGGCAAGCCGCGCCTACATCATCATGAAAAGCAGCGTAAAAACTTTTTCAATTGCAGGATTTTCAATGGGTGGTGGAATTGCGCTTCTACAGGCCGCCAATAAACCCGGCAGATTTGCCTCAATTATATCGATCAACGTTCCTCTTAAACTGAAAGATGTAGCGTCGAAATTTGCACCTGCTATTGTAGCATGGAATACAATTCTCACAAAAATGAATGTGGATAAATGGAAAATGGAATTTGTCGAGAATGAACCGGAAAATCCGCAGATAAATTATGTCCGCAATCCTGTCAGGGGAGGATATGAACTGGAAAAGCTCATGAAACTTGTTGAAAATCATCTGAAGGATGTAGCGGACCCAACTCTTATAATCCAGGCATCAAATGATCCTGTGGTTGATCCGGTAAGCGGCCAGAAAATCTATGACAGTATCGGTACAAAGGAAAAACAGCTTTTCATGGTAAAAGCCAACCATCACGGCATACTGCGCGGACAGGGAGCGGATGAAGTGAACGCTAAAGTTCTGGAATTTTTGAGCGAGATAAATTTGGGTAAGACTCCAGGAGGCTGATCTTGCTTTATAAAAATCTTCTAAAAGAACTTAAAAAATCCATTGTAAAAGAAATCGCCAATGATGTCTGGCTCATTGAAGGCTATATTGGAGACAATTTTCTTCATAATCCGCCCTCTTCCAACTGCTACGTGATTCGCGACGGTGATACGGTCTATATTTTCGATCCCGGCTATTACCCGTTTTACAAAAGCCGGATTCTTGAAATAATCAATAAGTATAAGAAAGCCGGCGTAAAGCATGTTAATCTCTTGGTATCGCAGGGGCATTTTGATCACACGGCGAACAATGATGTTGTTACGGAATCGGGGCTTGATTGGAATTTCTTTCTTCCCGAACCGGAGATTCAAACACTTCATGTTTACGATGACCTACTGCGTGATATTTCCAATCTTGAAGAATTTGAAAATGTATATTCAACCATGTTTCCCTGGCATGGCGAAACAGCAGTGATAAGGATAGCTGACAGGATATCCACCGATTTAGCCAGAAAAATTGTCGGGATGGCGGCGCGCTATTTGATGCTTCCTGTTCAAGTTAAAAATTTATCAGATAAAGCGAAAATTCTATATCTAAAAGACCGTGTTAAACGCAGATACGGAAGTATTGAGGTCGTCGGATGGGAAATTGGCCGATTATTCGCCATTCATGACGGGGCGCATTCACCGGGACATATATCACTATACGATCCAGAAAATAAAATTCTATTCTGCGGCGACGTCACCGTAGAAGTAAATCCTGCATTCTTTTATTCTTCGCTGGACAAACTTTCAATTGCGTGTGGTAATTTTATGAATATGGCAAAAGAAGGTCATGTTGAAATGGTTGCCGACGCGCATCGTTCTAAAACATTTTTTCCACCGTTGCTGGAAAAGTACAAAGCTCAACTCTACAGCGATCTTCAGTTAATTGACGTATCCGAGGGGAAGGAGGAAAGCGAAGCTTTCCTAAAGGTTTTTTACGATTACTATAACATGCTCAAACACGAAGTCATGACAGTCCACGCAAGAACTGGAGATGCAGAGGTAAAAAATATAGTAGAAGAACTTTCAGGATCGCAAAATCCCGCTGTTCAATTCAAACAGGAGCTTCTTTGGCCACAGATGCCTTCCAGAATGGACGTTCTTGTTGCCAGCGTTCTGAAAGAAGCAGGAGTTAAGCCCAGACAAGAGGGAAAGAGGATTATACTCCCCCTAAATCCTAAAGATAAACTACACTAAAAAATGAGGTTCTATGATTGATCAATGGATTAAGGAAATAAAAAGAAACGCACCGGCGGATATGCTGGGGATGATTCTTTCTCATAACGGAATAGTCAGAGCGACGGCAAAAAACGGCGGGAAGGTCGCTTCGATGAATCTCTCCTACGACAAAAAGAAACTTGCAGCAGCCATAAAAGAATTCAAAAAAAGAGAAGGCATTGTTGATATCAGAGTTTGGATTAACGAGGGACATCTCAAAATAGGCGATGATATCATGAACGTCTGCGTGGCCGGACGATTCCGCAAAGATGTTCTGCCGGTCTTTCAGGAACTAATTACGATGATTAAAACAGAAATCGTCAGCGAAGAAGAGCTTTAATAGCACATTCATTTTTTTCCCTCCCTTGAGGGGAGGGAGGGAGGGTGAGTTTTTCTTTCCACTGTCATACCGGTTGAAGGTGACCTTTAGGTTACGTAGGCCGGTATCCAGTTCTTTTTCCCCAGCATGAATCAAGCAAAGACCTGAACACGCCGCTCTACTATACCTGGAATTCCTTATTTTCCTGTTCAGATTTTGTGAATAATTAACTTCCGTTCAACTAAAAAGTTATACAAACATACAGCGGCAACCTTATGAGCTATCTCGTTGGGATGTTGATCTGTAGGATTAGCCCACAGATCCTTGTACTTATATGCTGAATAGACAGGAAGCAGGTCAAGCATAGGAATATTATTTTTAGCGCACACCGAAGCGATTTTCTCATGAATTTCCATGAACGGATAGTTATCGAATTTATAAAGTAACGGGAAAAGCATAATCACCAGTTTCCCGCCTCTTTGTTTTATTTTCCTGTTTATATCATCAATCAATTGAATTCCTACCTCTGCATTTTTCCCTTTAAATGCTTCAATGTAAGCTTTTGTAGTTTCTTTACTTAATCTTTTTTTCTCAATATAATGTATTATTAAATTTGCAATTTTTGAAATATTCCGTAATGTACTCCAACGATTACCTTCATTATTTATATCAATAAAATCTGAACCTTTAACTTTTAAGGAACGACCAAAATCATCGAGCACAAAACCATATACAACAACAGGATAAGTTTTTTGTAACATTTCGGATGAAAGCACTTTTGTAACGTCTCCAACATCTGCACCTACCACTCCACAATTCTTTACAGTTGTCCGGTATCCGTTAATTTTAAGCATTTCAGACAAGCGCGTGGTGTATATGTCTTCATACTTTACGCCTCTGCCGTATGTAAAGGAATCGCCAATGACCAGTATTTCAGAAACAATCCGGTTATTTTTGTCAGGCTGATCAAATTTGTGATCGGGAAGTCTATAACCTTTCCGACTTTCTCTATAGTCAAGACCATATACTATTTTATTGCCTTCTTTTCGTATAGGAAGATGATAGCCACGCGGATTTGAATAATACTCATAACTGCAATAATTAAATTTGTGATACTCCGGTCCAAAAAAACGAAGGAAGATTTCAAGCGCACAGACAAAAAATAGAAAAGGAAGGGTCATCGCGATAATTTTTATAAGAATATTTCTTGTAATACTTTTTTCCATTTTTGCCTTATCGTTTAATCTAGCTCTTAATCCTCTTATTAAGAGAGATTTCTTTATAATAAAACACGAACGAATTAAGATGACTTTTTCGTATCAATTAATTTAAAATAATTATTATTTATCTATTAGTCGAGAAGACTTTTATCGCGGCGGTACCAGTGATTGGGAAGAATTCGGTACATCATTCTGGAAAACGCATTTATATATTCCTTGCTTCTTTTATCATACTGACAGGCTTGAATTATCATCTCCTTTATCGCGCCTTTTTCTCCCGCCTTATTAAATATCTTATAAGCACAGGAGAATAGCGGGCTGTACATATTTTTCTTTTCCAGATATTTATGCACGCTCCTGACAGTATTGGGACCTTCGGGAGTTCCATCAATTTTTTCCAGAACACGCAGATTTGTTTCGATGGGGTTGCCGGTATAGAGTTCGTAAAAATATTTTCCATAGCGGTAATTCTTGCTGGCCATTGAGGATACAGTCACATACATGTCGCCCACGCCCGCCTGACTGTGAAAAGCCTGAAAACCTCCTCCTAAAAGGCGGGAAAGCGAACGGACTTCCACGCCGGACCGCGCGAAGATAGTACCGGGAATGGAATCACCCAGCTGCAGGGAATCTGCCAAACCCTTGATATTGGCCACAATGTTTTTCAACGCACCGCAGGCTTCCACCCCGACTATATCGAAGTTATAGTATGAATTTATTTCATGGCGGTTAAATTTGAGCAAATCTTCCCTGATTATATTGGCAACATGCTTTTTACCCGCCACTGTCAGGCAGACGGGATTGCCCATTGCTATATCCGTATCAAAAAACGGTCCGCCGATGCATCCAATCTGGTATTTGTGTTTCAGATTGAACAGACTATTGTTAATCAGTTGTGAGGGAGTTATCAGTTCCTTGGTCATCTCATCGGAAATCAACCCTTTTATCGGAGAAATCAGACAGGTGTCGCCGGCTTTTCTGTCAATTATCGGTTTTAGATAATTGAGCATTTCCGGCAGACGGTTCATTGTTATGGCTAGAATGATGAAATCGTTATTTTCGACGACATGTTCCAAATCATTTGTGGCACATACTTTAGTAGAAAAACGGGGGACATTTTCCATTCCCCCCAGACGGTTGGCCAAATCCTCGGTCAGATGAAGAGGATTCAGACGATTTCTGTTTATCGCCTTGCAGACTTCCGAATCGTGATAATAGATAGTTACACGTTTATTGTCCCGGTCAAGTTTATAAGCCAAAGCGGTGCCTAAACGGCCGGGCCCTATAATGGCGATTCTCGTTGTATCATAAGTGGGGAACATAATTTATTATACTCTTTGCCGAAATACCCGCTGTTTTTAACAATATGTACCTTTATACAACTTTAATAGCTTTTTTTAGAAAAAATTTAAACTGTTTATTTTCATTGGTACAAACCAAAGACAAGCACTTTAGTAGCTTTTAGGTGTTCATTATCCCACGTCGCTCCTGTTAATCCCGACACGTCGTGGATTGTCGGGATATCCCTATTTGCTTCGCAAAAGGACAATTCAACTAACGCTTCACTATAGTTCAGCGAGTTTCATTGGTTCGACTTACAAATTTCAGTACGCTACCACCGCTTTGCGGGATAGTTCGACTAATGCTTCAATCTTCGCTGCTCTCGATTTTAGCAAGTCTCACTACGCTTCTGACATTTGGGACTCACTACTTTGCTTCGGGGATAGTTCCCAATCCCGATAAATCGGGATTGGATAGTTCCACTTGCTTTTCGAGCTCCATCCCCTCAAGCGATATTCGCTCTCAACGAGTGTTACTACGACTTACAAGCTTCAGTGCACTGTTTAGTGTTCATTATCCCACGTCGCTTTGCTCCTGGGATAATTCGACCAACAAGCTTCAGTGCACTGTT
>JAFGLS010000078.1 GCA_016927935.1 Syntrophaceae bacterium | reverse complement strand
TTTAACTACATTCATAACATATTAAAGTGATTACTCTTTCAACGTTTTTACTTGACTTTCAGCAACACTTTACCTACCTTTATACCCGAAATGACAAGGCACGATGATTAGCAGGTTTTTTAAATAAATTCCACCTCGCCCACTGCTCCCATTTCTTCATCACAGATGATGATAATGCCGGTAATGCCGGTAATTTTTATTCCGTAATCCAATGCTGTCTTTATGTTTTGTTTTCCTTTTACTTTGTTGCCGATGGCGGAAGCTGCAGCGTCAGCCAGAGTTGCTGATTTGGATATAACACAAACGGCATCGGCTTTGCCAAAACTCAATGATGGACCGACTGTTGCGGATGATGTGCAAATGCCCAGTGGAGTCTTCTCGGGCTTGACAATAAAATTAACTTTATAACTCAAAGGAGATTCTCCGGCATAAACAGATACTATTAATTTATCTTTTGATTTTATGAATATATCCCCGCCGTTTTCAATAATAATGTTTTCCGTGTGATTTAGAAGATCATATCCTACAAATTCGGCTATCGCTCCGGCAACTCCAGCCATCGGCCCTACCCCGCAGATACTGGATTTAATGAGCATGTCCCGTATAATCGATGGCGCTAAATTATCTTCGGGAAGCGGCAATAGAGATGTCCGGAAATCCGGATGATTTTTAATATACGTTTCTAAAGAATTACGATGATTGACAAGAAATTTTAAGGCTTTATCGGATAAATTTGTATCGGAGCTGATTAATAAATCGCTTTCGGATATCTTTACATTATAGGAAATTAAATTATCCTTATTAATTAAAGATCTGTATGTTCTTTCCTGGTTTTTCATCAAAAGAAGATTGTATTAAGAATAGATTGTAGCGCCCTGCCCCAATATATTATCGGCTTCTTTTTTCAGTCTATCATTTATGTCCAGGCGGCATTCATCGCCGAGGTAAACTATGGTTTCACTTTTCCCGTTAAGAATGTGCATGTAACTTTCATATTTACCGTGGTGTTTCTTAATTGACGAAATAAACAGTGAAATATTTTCCGGCGATATTTTACTGGCATCAACCATAAAGCGAACCTGCTTATAGGGATTTTCCAGAGCTTTAGCCAGAGGGGTTGCTTCCTGGGCGATTAAAGTGATTTTCTGACCGTCTTCTCCTCCGACTATATCAAGGGTTCCTTTAACAACAACAGGTTCTTCTTCATGCAGCAATTCATAATGCTTTTTATAAAGATCCCCGAAAAATATTGTATTTATTGAGCCTTGCAGATCTTCCAATGTGATGTAACACATCGTATCGTTTCGCCTTGTTTTTTTCTCATTAATCGCGCTGATCACGCCGGCGACAGTAACGGTTTCTTTATCCCGCCTGGTATTTAAATTTCCGGAATTGGCATTTGTAACCATTTTCAAGCTATCTGTAAAACGGAAAAGCGGATGGCCGGTAATATAAAAACCTAAAGTTTCTCTTTCAATGGAAAGCAGCTTTTTGTTATCCCACTCGGGCATGTCGGGTATCTGATATGATTGCAGACCATTCTCTCCGGAAGAGGCATCGGAACCCAAATGGTCAAAAAAGCTGGATTGATTGCTGGCCTTTTCTTTTTGACTGCGTTGAACCTCGTCCATTGCTTCTTCATAATGTTCCGTAAGCTGACTGCGTTTGTATCCCAGAGAATCAAACGCGCCGCATTTGATTAAGCTCTCAATGACCCTTTTGTTTACCTTGCGTAAGTCAACACGGTTCAGAAAATCAATAAAAGAAGTGAATCTGCCGTCTTGACGTACGGATATTATTGAATCAATTGCGGCCACGCCCACATTTTTAATTGCCGCAAGACCAAAACGTATATTTTCTCCGGAAATCGTAAAATCTCTTTCCGAATCGTTTATATCAGGCGGCAGAACATTTATTCCCATATCCTTGCAGGCGCTCATGTGCTTGATGATTTTGTCGCGGTCATCCTTTTCACTTGTCAGGAGAGCGGTCATGAATTCAACCGGATAATGCGCTTTGAGATATGCCGTCTGATAAGCCAGGATAGCGTAAGAAGTACTGTGAGATTTGTTGAAACCATACTCGGCAAATTTTTTCATCTGCTCCCATAATCTCTTGGCCTTGTTTTCATTAATTTTGCGTTTTCTGGCTCCTTCAAGAAATTTAGGCTCTTCTTTATCCATTTCTACGGTTTCCTTTTTGCTCATCACTTTACGCAGCGTATCCGCTTCAGCCATATTATAACCTGCGACAGCGCTGGCAATCTGCATGACCTGTTCCTGATAGACAACAATTCCATAAGTTTCTTTGAGAATTTCTTCCAGCAGAGGCAATTCATAGGATATTTTTGTTTTACCCTGTTTACGATTTATGAATTCCGGTACATTTTCCATCGGGCCCGGGCGATAAAGAGCTATCAGGGCGATTATATCTTCAATACAATCCGGCTTTAATTTCATCGCTATGTCGGTCATTCCACTGCTTTCCATCTGAAAGATTCCGTCCGTGTCTCCCCTCATAAAAAGCTCATACGTTTTCTTGTCATCTAAAAGCAGTGTATCAATATTAATTTCAATACCGCTTGATTCCTTGATGAATTTCAGAGTGTTTTTAATAACTGTCAATGTTTTAAGTCCGAGAAAATCGAATTTGGTAATGCCGACTTCCTGAATATCAACCATTGAATACTGGGAAACCACATCATCCTTGGATAAACAGAGAGGGACTCTTTCATCAAGAGGCACATCGGATATAACTACACCGGAGGCGTGGGTTGAGGCGTGGCGATTAAGCCCTTCCAGGGTCCGGGATAAGTCCAGAAGCTTCTTCACAACAGGATTGTTTTTTTCTTCTTCGGCAAGTCGCGGTTCCTTTTTTATCGCATTTTCCAGCGTTATATTGACGGGTAGGCCGGGAACTAATTTGGCAATTCTATCAGCTTCATTGTAGGGTATGTCCAACACCCGTGCCACATCACGTATAACTGCCTTGGCCTGCATTTTCCCGAAAGTTATAATCTGAGTTACCTTGTCCTGACCGTATTTTTCAGTAACGTATTTTATAATATCATCCCTGCCCTCAGGACAAAAATCAATATCAATGTCCGGCATCGTTCTGCGGCTGGGGTTCAGAAAGCGCTCAAAAAATAAATTGTAACGTATCGGGTCAATGTTGGTGATTCTTATGGCATACGCCACCAGACTTCCGGAAGCCGAGCCACGTCCGGGACCTACGGGAATATCATTGTGTTTGGCGTGCTTGACAAAATCGGAAACAATCAGAAAATATCCGGCAAAGTCCATATCTTTGATTATGTTCAGTTCTTCGTTCAGGCGTTTTGTATACTTTTCCCTGATTGCGGATTCATCTCCCTTCTTATTTTTTAAAATAACAGGAAATAGTTTTTCCAGCCCTTCCCTCGCCTTTCTTTCCAGATATTCATTGAGAGTTTCCTCCGGATTTTTTACGGTAAAATTGGGCAGGTAAAACTTGCCTTTTTCCAGCGAAAAATTACATTTTTCAGCAATACTTACCGTATTGGACAAAGCATCGGGAGTTGAAGAAAAAAGCTGGCGCATTTCATCCGGAGAACGAAAATAAAACTGGTCCGTGCCCAAACTCATTCTGTCGGAATCTTTTATTTTTTTGCCAGTCTGGATGCAAAGCAATACATCGTGAGCTTCCGCGTGCTTACGTTCCAGATAATGACAGTCATTCGTAGCCACGAGAGGAATGGAAAGTTCTTTGCTTATTTCTATTAAAGCGGCATTGACAATCTTTTGTTCGGGAATGCCATTTTCCATTATTTCCAGGTAGAAGTTACCTTCGCCGAAAATATTCTGATAATTGACAGCCGCTTCTTTGGCTGCTTCAACGTTGCCCTTCAAAATCAAATCCGCTATTTCGCCATGAAGGCAGGCACTCGAGGCAATCAGCCCCTCGTGGTATTCCCTTAACAATTCTTTATCCACACGCGGTCTGTGATAAAAACCTTTTAAATAAGCCGTTGTTGTAAGCTTCATCAGATTTTTATAACCCTGCATGTTTTTAACAAGGACAAGCAAATGTTTTGCGGAATCTCCCGCGATTCTGTCCGAGAGTTTATTAGGAGCCACATATATCTCGCATCCGATTATCGGTTTTATGCCGTGCTTAAAAGCCTGCTTCTGAAAATCAATGGCTCCAAACATATTGCCATGATCGGTTATAGCCACAGCAGGCATTTTAAATTGACGGGCTTTTTTGAAAACATCGTCCAGACGAATCATTCCGTCGAGAAGACTGTATTGGGTATGGAGATGCAGATGTACAAAATCAGAGTGCTTCATAAATTCACTTCGTTGTGCGGGATTGTTTCCAATCCCAATTAATCGGGATTGGATAATTCGACTAACAAAATTCAGTTTACTTCATTACTGAATTTTGAGTCTCATTACCACTTGCGCTTCGAGATTCGCACTACTCGCTCTTAGCGAGTGTCATTAATCAAGCCAGTAATTGGGTGCTTCCTTTGTGATAATCACATCATGGACATGGCTTTCTTTCAAACCAGCCTGAGTGATACGGACGAAACGGACTTTTTCAACCATTTCCGGGATCGTTTTACACCCCACATAACCCATTCCTGCTTTCAGTCCACCGATAAGCTGAAGAATACTGGCGGATAAAGAACCGCGGAAAGGCACCCTTCCCTCTATTCCCTCGGGAACCATTTTTAACAGTCCTTCCATGTCATCCTGATAATAACGATCGCGGCTGCCCATTTTCATTGCTTCCATTGAACCCATGCCGCGATAAACTTTATAACTTCGTCCCTGAAACAGAATTGTTTCGCCGGGACTTTCTTCAGTGCCAGCAAATAATCCGCCAATCATAACGCTGCTGGCTCCTGCGCCGATTGCCTTAACAATATCGCCTGAATATTTTATTCCTCCGTCGGCAATAACGGGAATGCCCTTTTTCGAAGCTATTTTATATACGTCTCTGATAGCAGACATTTGAGCTACACCTACTCCGGCAATGACACGGGTAGTGCATATCGATCCCGGACCAACGCCTACTTTGACCGCATCAGCACCAGCCTCAATAATTGCCTTGGCGCCTTCCGCTGTCGCGACATTTCCCGCGATTAATTCGCAATCGGGGAATTTGGACTTTGTTGATTTGATGGCTTTTATAACTCCCGCAGAATGCCCATGCGAGGTATCAATAGCGATTACATCGGCGCCTGCTGAAAGTAAGGCGGCAATTCGTGGTTCACGATCAATTATACCGACTGCCGCTCCGACCCGTAATCTGCCCTTGGAGTCTTTACAGGCATTGGGATAACGTCTTATCTTTTCAATATCCTTGATGGTAATGAGACCTTTAAGACGGTATTTATCATCAACAACAAGCAATTTTTCTATTCTATGCTGGTGAAGAAGTTTCTTGGATTCTTCCAGAGAAATATTCGACGATACCGTGACAAGATTTTTCCTGGTCATGACATTGGCAACAGGCTGATTCAGATTCTCTTCAAAACGTAAATCCCGATTAGTAAGAATTCCGACAAGTTTTCCTTTCTTGACCACCGGCACACCGGAAATGGAATACTGATCCATCAGTTTTAAAGCGTCTCTGACCTTACGGTCCGGCTCAATTGTTATAGGATCAACAACCATTCCGCTTTCCGATTTTTTTACTTTTTCTACTTCAATGGCCTGTTGTTCGATACTCATGTTACGGTGGATTATGCCTATGCCGCCTTCCTGAGCCATGCAAATTGCCGTACGGGATTCTGTAACCGTATCCATTGCTGCAGAGACTATAGGAATTTTTAAGGAGATATTCTTTGTTAATAATGTGGATGTATTCACGTCTCTTGGTAAAACATCGGATGCTGCCGGTACAAGAAGAAGGTCATCAAACGTTAAAGATTCTTTTATTGTATCATCAAGCATTGTTTCCTCCGTTGTATAAAATATGATTTACAAATCTGAAATTTGAGTCTCATTAATAAAATATTTTTCACCGTTTAAATCAATAAAAAAATAGGCGTCATTTTCCGATTGTTCAATAAATTCAGCAAGTTGATAATAACTCTTGCGTGAAAAACGCGCGGTAAATTTTCCTTCTTTAACGCGGCAATAAGGAACATTTTTTTTGCCTCTTTGCAGGGAGCTCATTTCTAATATTTCACAGGAACCGTCATTTAGAAGAACTTCTATTTGATCACGGCCGTTTGCGGGATTTCTTGTTTTAAAAACAGCTTCGACAATAAAGGCCGTATCTTCCACATCAAGATAGCAACGTTCTGAGCCCAGTTCAATCAAATATCTGCCGCATTCATCGATTTTAAGATGTTTGAAAAAAATGTTTAAGATTTCTTTGCGGAACATATGGGCGCCGTTATAATACCAAAGGCCGTCTTTGTCTATTTTTATCTTAAAATTTTCCATCTGTCTTAGAACTTCTTTTTGCTGTCAATCAATATGGTAACAGGACCGTCATTGACAAGTTCAATTTTCATCATTTCCTGAAATTTTCCCGTCTCTACATGGGTTCCTTTTTCTTTTGCTTTGCCTATTAAGTATTCGTAGAGTTGATTTGCCCTCGATGGTTCTTCCGCGTCTGTGAAAGAAGGCCGACGTCCCTTTATGCAGTTCCCCATTAATGTGAATTGTGAAATAATCATCATCGCCCCTTTTATATCTATTAAAGATCTGTTCATTTTATTATATTCATCTTCAAAAATTCGCAAATTAACGGCTTTTTCCAGAATATAATCGGCGTCAGTCTCCGTGTCTGCTTTGCCCACTCCCAACAATATAAGAATCCCCTTATCTATAGAGGACAGTTCCTGATGATTGATTCTGACGCTGGCACGGTCGACTCTTTGAATGACTGCACGCATTGTAAATTCCGTTCAATAAATTTGATTATGTTTAGCAACAAATTGTTGCTCATTCAAGCAATTTCTCTTAAAGAACAACAACAAATTGAATTTCTTGGATAATCCAATTTTTCTTGACAGGCCTTGTTTTTGTTGTTAGGAAACGCCCACTTTAATTTCAATGGATGAAGGGGGTTTTTAAATGATTTGTAAGACGGTTAAAGAGGGCTTTGAATGCGCTTTCATGACTAAAAATGGCTGTAGTTTCGTAAACGGGATTTGTGGAACTATTATAGATAAATGTGAAGGATGCGAAAAAATAACTGATTATGAATCAGGAAAATTCTGTAAAGTTTACGCTGATCCGGCTAATAAATGGTTGAATGGAAGATGTCCGACCGCTACCCATGTTAAGCTGGAAATAAAAGAGACGCAGAAAATTAATCCACTCAAGGCTTCTAAAAGAGCGAGCAAGAATGTTTAATATACGGTTTTTCGGAAATCACGGGTATGAACCTCAAGGCAAGCCCGATTGCGTATTATATAGTCCCACATGACGTCGCATGTGGGATAATTCGACTTACCAACCTGACTGCGCTTCGCTTTTCATATTGGAGTCTCATTAAAATTTGAGTCTCACAATAAAAAAGCCGGCTTTGGTAAGCCGGCTTTTTTTGTCTTAACTGACAATTTCTTTGATTTGTTGTAATTCCTTTTTAAGGCGCATTAAAAACAATTTCTGCTTTTCGTTGTCTTTTCCATTAGATTCGTTACTATTGCGTATCTTATGAAGCTGCTTTTTCGCACCGTCGATAGTAAAACGCTGTGCGTAGAGCAGGTTTTTGATAGATAATAATTCCTGCACGTCTTTTTTTCTGTATAATCGTTGGGCGGTCTTTGTTCGCACAGGACTGACTGTCTTGAATTCTGTCTCCCAATATCTGATGACGTAAGGCTCTACATTTAGAATCTTACTTACTTCACCAATGCGAAAATACGCCTTGTCGGGAATTATCGTATTCATATTATTTCCCCAAACAGTACGGCAAAATTATCCGGACAAACAACTTAATTTTAATAACGCCACCCGGTGTTTTTAAAGATTAAGAAATTATGCCTGGATTTTTTATTTTTAATTCAGAGCTTTGCGCAGCACCTGTGAGGATTTAAAAGTCAATACTCTTCTTGCAGTAATTGATATTTCCTGACCGGTCTGAGGATTACGTCCGCGGCGCGCTCTTTTATCCTTGACTACAAAGTTGCCGAAACCGGAAATCTTAACTCTTTCACCTTTGGCAAGACAATCCTTGATAAGGTCAAAAACGGATTCGACGATATCTGAAGAATCTTTTTTGGAAAAACCGAGCTTTTCATGAACATTCTGGATAATATCAATTTTCGTCATATTTTTACCTCCATTTAAACTTTATCTTATAATATTTTTATCTTATTTTTGCACCTGCCACGTTAACAGTTTTTTGCACTATCCTGTCGTGAATGGCACTTACTTCTGCATCAGTCAGGGTTCTATCAGGAGCGCGGTATGAAAAGCGCAGCCCCATACTTTTTGTTCCTTCTGGAATTCCTTTGCCTTTATATACATCAAAAATACTAACGTTTTCAAGTAAATCTTCTTTCTGCTCCAAAATTATATTTATCATCTTTTCCGCTTCCATAAGGTCGGCAACAACAAAGGCTGCGTCACGAGTCGCCGATGGAAATTTTGATAATTCATGATACAAAATTTTACTGTCCCGGCAAGCAGTATTCAGAATATCCATATTAATTTCAAATATATAGATATTGTTTTTAAAATCGAATTTTTCATTAATATCAGGATGAACTTCGCCTGCTATACCTATTTGTCTTTCTGCTAAAAGAATTTTGCAGGCTTTTCCCGGGTGCAAAAATGATTCATTGCTTGTCGAAATATACCGGCAATTATTTATTTTTAAGCAGTAAAAAATATTTTCCAGACAGCCTTTTAACGTATAAAAATTAACGTTTCTGTTTGAATTCCAGAAATCATCAGTGATTTTCCCTGTGATAAGTCCCGCCAGCATGTTTCTCTCTTCAGGCAGTTCTTCTTTTTTACGATTAAAAAAAACCCTTCCTATTTCAAATATCCTTAAGTCGTAAGAACCGTTATTTGCGTTTTTCTTAGCGGTATCCAGCAAGCCATGTATCATTGTTGTCCGCATGGTGGAAAGCTCTTCACCAAGGGGATTGTTTATACTTATAAAGTTTCGTCTTTCATCATTGTTGGGCAAAGACAATATATCCGCTATCAGAGGTGTTCCAAAGCTGTAATTCACAATTTCAGTAAATCCGCTGCCGACAAGAAGTTGACGGATTTTTTCTTCCATTTCCAAACGGGGAATAACTTCCATTTCCGTCATAAATACACTCGGTAAAGTCACCGGCACCCGATCATAACCATAAAGTCTGATAATCTCCTCAATAAGGTCTATTTCCCTGGTAATATCAACCCGGCACGTAGGCGGAGTAACAAGATAAACCCCCTTGCCTTTTGGCTTCAAAATCATTCCAATACCAATTAAAATCCGGACAACATTCTTTTCTTTGATTTCTGTTCCGATTATCCGGTGGATTTGTTCCAGACGCAGAGGAATATTTTTAGCAGTGGAAATTTTCCGGGGATATTCATCTATATAATTTTTGCATATGGAACCACCGGCAAGATCGGCTATAAGTTGAGCTGCACGGTTGAGCGCTTTGACTACGCCTTCGGGATCTATTCCTCGCTCAAAACGAAAAGCCGCATCCGTGGACATTGCCAAAAAACGAGATGAACGTCGTATTGATGAAGGATTAAAATAGGCGCTTTCCAGAAGAATAATTTGAGTATCTTCTTTTACTTCCGAATTCAGTCCGCCCATGATTCCGCCAATGGCCACCGGTTTGACTCCGTCACATATAAGTAAAGTGTCTGCGGGAAGCCTACGGCTTTTTCCGTCAAGAGAGATGAATTCCTCATTATCTCTGGATTTACGGACGACAATCTTTCCTTTTTCCAGAAAATGGAAATCAAAGGCGTGGAGAGGCTGCCCCGTTTCCAGCATAACAAAATTGGTAACATCAACAATATTATTAATCGAGCGCAACCCGGCCGCTTCCAGTCTGTTTTTCATCCATATGGGCGAAGACGCTATTTTGACGTTCTTTATCATTCTGGCCGTGTAACGGGGACAAAGATCGGAATCGATAATTTTTACCGATGTCAGAGACTTTATATCTTCAGCTTTTTCTTTGATCTTTACAGCAGGCAGCCTCATTTTTTTGCCGGTAATAGCGGCCACTTCCCGCGCAATTCCTATCATGCTCAGGCAATCCGAGCGGTTAGGAGTTACATTGATATCCAGGACAGTATCCCCGATATTTAAAGCCTTTTCCAGCGGCAAACCTGGTTTTAAATTAACGGGTAACTGCATGATTCCCGATTCATCGTCACCGATTTCCAGTTCAGCTTCAGAACACAGCATTCCCTCTGATTTCTCGCCGCGCAAAACGGCTGACTTAATGGTATATCCGCCGGGAATTACCGCGCCTACTTTTGCCAAAGGAACTATGTTTCCCCCGGAAATATTTTTTGCTCCGCAAACTATTTTATATTTTTCCGTTCCATCGCTTACATCACACAAGGACAAACGATCGGCGGAAGGATGAGGCTTCACCGATAAAATTTTGGCCACGACAACACCGCTGAATTTTGGACTGATATTTTTAATTTCTTCCACTTCCAGACCGGCCATAGTCAGCTTTTGAGCAAGCTGCTCCGCCGTTAATTCTACATCAACATAATCTTTAAGCCATTTTAGACTTACCAGCATAAAGAGATGGTTCTCCTAAAATTGTTTAAGAAATCTAATGTCATTTTCAAAAAATAAACGGATGTCGGAAATGCCGTATTTCAGCATGGCCATACGTTCCAAACCAAGGCCGAAAGCGAAGCCGGAATATTCTTCCGAATCATAATTTACATTCCGGAAAACGGCAGGATCGACCATGCCGGAACCGAGTATTTCCAGCCAGCCGCTCTGACCGCAGACCCGGCAGCCGCTTCCTCCGCACATTACACATCGGATATCTACTTCAGCGGATGGTTCCGTAAACGGGAAAAAACTGGGACGAAAACGCAATACAGTAACTTCTCCAAAAATCTTTTTAAGAAAAGATGTGAGAATCCCTTTCAGGTCGCCAAAAGTAACATTCTTATCCACCAAAAGTCCCTCTATTTGATGAAACATCGGAGTGTGCGACACGTCGGAGTCACGACGATAAACTTTTCCCGGAGATAGAATTCTCAATGGCGGCCGGAATTTTTCCATTACTCTCACCTGTACCGGCGAGGTATGAGTGCGTAGAACAATATTTTCTTCAATATAAAAAGTATCCTGCATATCCCGGGCAGGATGATCTTTGGGAATATTGAGGGCTTCGAAGTTATAATAATCAAGTTCTATCTCCGGTCCTTCCACAACGGAAAAACCGAAAGAAGAAAAAACAGAACAGATTTCTCTGCATATTTGATTTATAGGATGAATCCGTCCGCACTTTACCGAACTTCCCGGTAAAGTGACATCTATCTTTTCCTTTAATATAATTTCTTCTTTTTTTTGCCTGGCCTGTTGTTGGATTGCTTCATCAATCTTAACGCTCAGCGAGTTTTTTATTTCATTGCAGAGCTTTCCAATCAATGGCTTCTCATCATCGGAAACCTTTGCAATATTTCTCAAAATACCGGTGAGAAGCCCTTTTCTGCCGAGATATTTTGTCTTTATACTCAAAAACTGATCTTCGGTTTTCGCCGTATCTAATTCGGCAAGAGCATCTTTTTCCAGTTGTTGAAGCTCGCTGATCATGCCGATTACTTGCCTTTAGCAATTGCCACGACCTGGGCAAATCCCTGAGGGTCATTGACAGCCAGTTCCGCCAGCATTTTACGGTCCAACTCGATACCCGATTTTTTCATCCCGTCTATCAAGCGGCTGTAAGATATTTCATTCATACTGGCCGCGGCATTAATACGGGCGATCCATAGTTGGCGAAATTCTCTTTTTCGGGAACGGCGATCACGGTAAGCGTATTTCATTGCCTTGTTTACCGCTTCAGTCGCTGTTCTCAACAAACGGCTGCGGGCGCCAAAGAAGCCCTTGGCCATTTTTAATACTTTCCTTCTTCTTTTGTGAGCAGTAATGCTCCTTTTTACCCTGGACATTTTTTTATTTCTCCTGATTTACAACTATTCTTGTTTATTCCGGCTCATTATAGATAAGGAATAAGTCTTTTGATTTCTTTGTAGTTTGCCGAATCAACCAGAGTTGATTTTCTCAAAGTCCTTTTTCTCTTTGTCGTTTTTTTTGTAAGGATATGGCTGGCAAAAGCCTTGCTGCGCTTTACCTTCCTTTTTGCCGTAAAGGAAAAGCGTTTTGCCGCCCCCCTGTGAGTTTTTAATTTTGGCATTTGTTTACCTTTCCGTTATTATTTTTTTGGTGAAAAAATCATCACCATGTTTCGTCCTTCCAACCGGGGCTCCTGATCTACAATACAATCATGGGCCAGTTCGTTTCTTATTTTTTCCATCAGTTTTCTGCCTATATCGGTAAAAGCTATTTCTCTTCCTCTGAAAATCATCGATACTTTTACCTTGTCATGATTGCTCAAAAACTTTTTGATATGTTTCATTTTAACCTGTACATCATGTTCTTCAGTTTTTGGCTTTAATTTAATTTCTTTAATTTGTATGATTGTTTGACTTTTTTTGGCATCATGCAGTTTTTTGCTCTGCCTGTAACGATACTTGCCGTAATCCATTATCTTACATACATGCGTATCGGGAGATGATGATACTTCCACCAAATCCAAACCCATTTCCTCCGCCTTTATCAGAGCTTCCTCCAATGATAAGATGCCCAGCTGTTTCCCTTCTTCGCTTATTACGCGAACGGTCGCGGATTTTATCTCTCTATTAATTTTTAAATCTTTTACTATATGTCACCTCCTGAAAATAATTTATTGTGAGACTCAAAGGGTTTAATACCCGTGATTTATTGTTTTTTTGAACATACTTCCTGCAATAAAGCAATAAATTCATCAACCGGCAAAGCCCCCAGGTTTTCTCCGCTCCGGGTGCGCGGAGAAACAGATTCAGACGCCGTTTCTTTGTCTCCAACAACCAGCATGTAAGGAATTTTTTGCATTTGTGCCTGACGAATCTTATATCCTAATTTTTCATTTTCCAAATATTTTTCACTGCGAATACCTGCCTCAATTAACTTATTATGAACCTTTTGAGCGTAAGGTATATGCTTGTCCGTAACCGTTAACAAAACGCACTGTGTTGGTGAAAGCCAGACGGGAAATGCGCCCGCGTAATGTTCTATGAGCACGCCGATGAAGCGTTCAATGGCTCCCAGAATGACTCTGTGCAGCATGACAGGCCGGTGTTTCTCCCCGTCTGCGCCTATGTAATTTAAATCAAATCTTTCCGGTAATGTAAAATCGCACTGGATGGTGGCGCATTGCCATTTTCTTTTCAATGCGTCTTTTAATTTAAAATCAATTTTAGGCCCGTAAAAAGCCCCTTCCCCTTCATTTACTTCATAAATTATCTTATTATCCTTAAGAGCGTTTTCCAGCGCTGTGGTTGCCAGATTCCAGTCATCGTCCAACCCGATGGAGTTTTCCGGTCTGGTGCTTAATTCGACTTCGTATTCAAATCCAAAAATTCCCATGGCGTATTTGACAAAATCAGCGATGGCAATAATTTCTGAATTCAACTGTTCGGGAGTGCAAAGAATGTGCGCGTCATCCTGGGTAAATTGCCTTACACGCATCAAGCCATGCAGGACGCCTGTTTTTTCATGGCGGTGAACGGTGCCCAGTTCAAAATAGCGCAGGGGCAAATCGCGGTAGCTCCTGATCTTTGATTTATAAATCAACATATGCGAAAGGCAGTTCATCGGCTTGATTCCATAAACCTGTTCATCCACTTCCGTAAAATACATGTTTTCGCGATAATGATCAAAATGGCCGGATTTTTTCCAGAGGTCAACTTTTAAAATCTGTGGCCCCATGACCATATCGTAACCGCGCTTCAAATGCTCTTTCCTCTCCCAATCCTCAATCAGGTAGCGCAGCATCATTCCCTTGGGATGGAAGATAACCAAGCCCGGTCCCGCTTCTTCATTGACCTGAAACAGGTCCAGTTCCCTGCCCAGACGCCGATGATCCCTTTTTTTGGCTTCCTCCAGCAAATTCAAATATTCTTTAAGCTCTTTTTCCTCAGCAAAACCTGTACCGTAAATTCTCTGTAACATTTTGTTTTTTTCATTGCCGCGCCAGTATGCACCGGCTACGCTTAAAAGTTTAAAAGCCTTAATCATGCCCGTTGAAGGTATATGAGGTCCGCGACACAAATCAATGTAGCCGCCTTGTTTATAAATACTGATTTCTTTAACCTCTTCGGGCAAATCATTAATCAACTCTACCTTATAATTTTCTACTCTTTCATTAAAAAATTTTAACGCATCATCACGGGAGAGTTCTTTTCTTATGAAAGGTTCATCAGATGCTATAATTTCTTTCATCCTCTTTTCGATTTTTTCAAAATCGTTTACGGTAAAAGGTTCTTCATATTCAAAATCGTAATAAAACCCATCTTCAATAGAAGGACCAATGCTTACTTTAGCTCCCGGAAAAGCATCCTGAACGGCCTGAGCCATTACGTGAGATATACTGTGGCGCAATATGGATAGGCCTTCGCTGGAGGATATATCTATTAAATCGAGCTTTGTGTTTTCTTTTATCCGATAGCTCAAATCAACAGATTTATTGTTAATTTTTACTGCTGCCAGTGAAGACAATTTTTCTTTTTTCCACTTTTTTACAGCTTCAGCCGCAGAAATTCCTGCCTGGAATGAAATTTCTTTATTATCGGGAAAAATAATTTTTATATCCATAACTTACAATTCAACGGCACAAAATTAATTTTAAAAGGGCATCACGTCTCGCTGATGCCCTTAAAGTAAATATAACCGAAGACATTCTTCTTTACATTTAAAAATGGTAGGCAAGCAGGGATTTGAACCCTGGACATCCACCGCGTCAGGATGGCGCTCTCCCCCTGAGCTACTTGCCTATAAAATAATCTGACATTTTTGGCGTTGGGTAAATAACAGTAAATTACCGACATGTCAAGCTAAATATCTTGTTTATTAGCCTATTTATCAGATGTTTGGTTAAGAAAATTTACACCTTTAAATATATAGACCAGTCCGGAAAGAATGGTGAAAGATGCTGTCAGCCAGGAAAGAATCCTGACCATTTCATAGCATTTTACCACATCAAAATTAAAGGTTTTTAAAAGAAGGGCTAAAAGAACAGTGCTTATTTGCAGCGCTGTTGTAATTTTGCTGACAAAAACCGGTTTGATTTCATACGGTACAGACATCATTGATAAAGTCATTATGCCTATTAGAATTATTAAGTCTCTGCTGATAACAATTACTGTCAGCCAACCGGGGATTAGGCCAAAAATTGACAAAGATATGAAACTTGTGGACAAAAGTATTTTATCCGCCAACGGGTCAAGAAAAGCACCTAACTCAGTTTGTTTATTGAGCATTCTTGCCAGTGCACCGTCCAGAGCATCGGTAAGTCCGGCAATGGCAAAAACAATGAGCGCCCGGGCATATTGATTCTGAATTAAAAATATTACTATTACAGGAACAAGAATAATTCTCAGCAAAGATATAAAATTAGGAATATTCATACTATGTTTTTTTTAAAAAATGATTCTAGATGCGCAGATTCGGGCCTTCCGGCAAAGTTTCAATAATTTCATTGACGACATCATCCATCACGCTATCCAATCCTTCGCTTACTTTCTTCTCCAATCTTTTATTGGTAAAATCAAAATTTCTTTCTATAGATTCGGATTGTGCTTTCCAGAGAGCTTCTCCGTTATCGGTGCTGCGCAATTCGCAAGTCGCAGATATTTTTACGTATTCATAAAAAACTTTAGATTTTTTATTTTCCGTCAACGTGCAATACATTCCGGCATCCGCACCAAATGCATCTTTCAGGGTTTCAGGAGAAACAGCCTTTGTTTTCCCTCTGTCTGAAGCTGCATATAAAGATTCCAGCTTATTATCTATCTCTTCCAGAGGTATTTTGGAATAGCCCTTAAAATAAATTTCCTCAAAAAGTTTGGAACGAAATAATTGGGCAGCCTTAATATCGCCGTCTTTATTTTCTATTGGAAGTATAGCAATAGTTCCGACGTTAATTTTATCATTGTCATTTTGTTTCACGACATTTTGTGAATTGCCGAAACATCCGCTTATAATCGTTATTACGATAATCAATAAAATATTTATCTTAAAAATCTTCATATTTTTTCCCTTAGTAAAAAAGTACATAGTATTTTTTATTCAGCGTCGCTGATTTTTTTCAATTTTTCAATTTCTTCTTTTATAACTCTTTCAGCTATTTCAGGAACAAATTTGCGGGCAATATTTTCCGTGATTTTTTCCAACGTTTTTATGATTTCTTCGGAAATATTGTCTCCCGTTCTTTTGGCATTAATCGCATCGACCAAAGAATTAATTTCCTTTTTAATTTGAAAATCATCTTCATAACCACGTCCGTCAACGACAATTACCTCCTGATTTTTCCCATTATTTTCATCCCGTATTTCATCCGTTAAATCATAAACTTTTTCATTTTCTTTAATTATGGAATTCTCATCCATAGTAGTCTCCCCTTAAGTAGTTAACTTTTTATATAGTCTTTAAAACGATGAAATATCTGATTTAGTTATCACAGTGAATAAAACAGTTCAAGAGTTATATATTTAGTTTTTGCTGTTTAAATAATCCGGTAAAACTCATTTTTATTATTGACATCCTTGGATTATTTAATGTTTAATATCTCCATGGAAATGCCATTGAGAATAAAAAAACTATGAAACGAATATTAGTTACAGGTGGTGCGGGATTTTTAGGTTCACATCTCTGCGAACGGTTGTTATCTGAAGGAAACGACGTCATTTGTCTGGACAATTTTTTCACGGGAGATAAAAGTAATATTGCTCATCTTCTGAAACTGCCTCATTTTGAATTGATTCGTCACGACATAATTAACAGTATATATCTGGAAGTTGATGAAATATATAACCTCGCCTGCCCGGCCTCGCCTGTTCATTACCAGTACAATCCTATTAAAACCATCAAAACAAACGTAATCGGGGTCATAAACGTTTTAGGGATTGCCAAGAGAACCAAGGCAAAAGTTCTACAGGCTTCAACATCCGAAGTGTACGGTGATCCGGAGGTGCATCCGCAAAGCGAGTCCTACTGGGGTAAAGTTAATCCGATAGGAATCCGCAGTTGTTATGATGAAGGGAAAAGAGCTGCGGAATGTCTAATGATGGACTACCGGCGTCAAAATGCGGTTAACACAAAAATAGTCCGCATTTTTAATACATACGGACCACGCATGGCCATGAATGATGGCCGCGTTGTCAGTAATTTTATCACTCAGGCCCTGCAAAATAAAAATATTACTGTTTATGGAGATGGCTCTCATACCAGATCTTTTTGCTATGTTGATGATATAATAGAAGGATTAATCAAAATGATGAATTCTGCCGATGATTTTTACGGCCCTGTCAATATCGGCAATTCTGAAGAATTTACTATACTGGAACTGGCTAAAACTGTTATCAGGTTGACGAAAAGCAACTCCAGAATAGAATTTCTTCCATTGCCGACGGATGATCCTGCCCGGCGAAAACCGGATACAACCCTGGCAAAGGAGAAAATTAACTGGAGTCCTAAAATTAACTTAGAAGAAGGTTTGATTAAAACAATCGAATATTTTCGAGGAGCATTAAAAATATCATGTAATGATACAAGGAGATGGAAAGAAAAATGAAATTTAAGAAGAAAATACTTTGCATCGGAGCCGGTTATGTTGGCGGCCCTTCCATGGCCATGATCGCTTATAAATGTCCTGATTATAAAATCACAGTGGTGGACATTAATCAGGAACGAATAGATGCCTGGAATTCTTCACAGTTGCCTGTTTACGAGCCCGGTCTTGATAAAATAATAAAAATGTGCAGGGGCAAAAACTTATTTTTCAGCAAAGATATAAAAAATCAAATAAAAGAAAATGACATAATTTTTGTCAGTGTTAACACTCCGACAAAAACTTACGGTGCAGGAGCCGATATGGCGGCTGATTTACAGTATGTGGAAAAGACAGCCCGGCAGATTTTAAAGTACTCCCAATCATCAAAAATAGTAATAGAAAAAAGCACTTTGCCCGTTAAAACCGCTCTGGCAATGGAAAAAATCCTGTCTTCCGCCAAGGGCAAAATTAAATTTGAAATTCTTTCCAATCCCGAATTTCTGGCTGAAGGTACGGCTGTCAGCGATCTGGAAAATCCCGACCGTGTTCTCATCGGTTCCCGCGAGACAAAAAGCGGTCTAAAAGCAAGAGCCCGGTTAATTGAAATTTATTCCCGGTGGGTTCCATTAAATAAAATTATGACATCTAATATCTGGAGTTGCGAATTATCCAAATTAGTTGCCAATGCCTTCCTGGCCCAGCGGGTATCTTCCATCAATTCCATTTCCGCTTTATGTGAAAAGACAGACGCTGATATCAATGAAGTGGCCAATGCGGTGGGAATGGACAGCCGTATAGGCAACAAATTTTTAAACGCGGGCATAGGTTTCGGCGGATCTTGTTTTAAAAAAGATATCCTGAATCTTGTTTATTTATGCAACTACTACAATTTGCGCGAAGTCGCGTCCTATTGGGAGAGCGTAGTTAAAATCAACCAATATCAGCAGGAGCGCTTTATCGCCAATATTCTTCATACTATGTTTGGCACATTAGCCGGTAAAAAAATATGCATTCTTGGCTTTGCTTTTAAGGCCAATACCAGCGACACCAGGGAAAGTCCGGCTATCTACATTTCCCAAAAATTACTGGCAGAACATGCGGAAATTAACATATCTGACCCCCGCGCTCTGAATAATGCGGAGATTGATCTTTCCGGCGTAAAAGGGAAAATATCATATATTGAAGATCCCTACAAAGCAGCGGCAGGCTGCCACGCTTTAGTTATACTCACCGATTGGGATTTGTACAGAAAACTGGATTTCAGGAAAATATATATTTCAATGGTCAAGCCGGCATTTCTTTTCGATGGACGCAACGTTATTGACCGTAAAAAATGTCATTCCATAGGCTTTAATATCTACGTTATTGGCAAGAGAGCTTTAACTCACTTTTGAAGTGACCGTAAATTTCTCAGGCGTCAATAAAATCAAAAGCGTTTTTTATCAGTTTCATTTCATTTCCCGAAGCCGACATGGTTATGGCCAGCACATCAAACCGTGCTTTGACGTTTGTCAGTTTTTTCCCCTCTAAATAGCACAACGCCAGTTGCGAGAGTTTTCTTTGTTTTTTTATTCCCACCGCCTGCTCCGGATATCCTAATTCGTTGGACTTTCTTGTTTTAACTTCAATAAAAACAAGCTCCTCGTTTTCCCGGGCAACGATGTCTATTTCACCGAGAGCGCAGCGATAATTTGTTTCTATGATGTGATAGCCTCTTTTTTTAAGGAAAGACACCGCTATTTTTTCACCGTATTTCCCTGTGATAATTTTTGTCAGATTTTTCATTTTAAATGGAGAAATCAAAAGAAGACTGATTCAGATTCTTAACATGAAATGATTTGCGATGGATTTTACAAACACCGAATCGCCTTATGGCGTTAATATGTTCCCTTGTCCCGTACCCTTTATTTTTCTGAAAATTATATTGAGGATACTGGCGATGGTACATTTCCATAATCCGGTCACGGGATACTTTGGCAATTATTGACGCCGCGGCAATGGAGACGCTCAGACTATCTCCTTTAACGAGAGGTCTTTGCGGGGTTATTATGGGAATGCAATGCAAACCATCCACCAAAAGAAAATCCGGAGATACTGATAGTTCGAGAACCGCGTCGCGCATAGCCTTCAGGGAAGCCTGCAAAATATTTACATTATCAATTATATCCGCATCCACAACTCTCATGCCGATAGCCAGGGAATCTTTTTCAATTATTTCGTACAACTTTTCTCTTTTGGCTGAAGAGAGCTTCTTGGAATCGTTTATTTGGGAATTTACATAATCGGGAGGCAAGATTACGGCCGCCGCGACAACAGGCCCCGCTAGTGGTCCCCTGCCTGCTTCATCAACACCGGCAATAAGCTGATATCCTTCCTTGCGGGCAATATTTTCAAATGTATCCATTGAAAAAGCAAAGTTCTCTATTAAAATTTTTACCCCGTTAGAAATCCTCGCTACCTGCAGCGCGGATGATGGTTATTCTTTTTTCAGCAAACACTGGATTTAATGCGCCGTAAAAGCCTGCCCGTTGGAAAGTTGAAGACTTTCTAACGGGGTTTACTGTTTTTCCGCGTCTTTAATCTTTGCTTTTTTGCCTCTCAAATTTCTTAAATAATAGAGGCGTGATCTGCGTACCCTGCCCTTGCTGATTACTTCAATCTGATCAATTATAGGGGAATGCAGAGGGAATGTTCTTTCCACACCGACCCCGTAGGAAATTTTTCTAACTGTAAAATTTGCACGGCTGTGACCTTTTCTTTTGCGAATTACAACTCCTTCAAAGGCCTGAATTCTTTGTTTCTGGCCTTCAATAATTCTCACGTGAACTTTTACAGTGTCACCGGTTTTAAAACTGGGAATATCGCCTCGCGTTTGATCCTTTTCTATCATTTCCAAAATATCCATATTTCCTCCTGCAATGATTGCTTTTGCAAATAATTAAACACCCATGATCTTATCCATTATAATAGCCACAGCCGACCGCACAGCCAGATGATTATAACCGGAGACACCTTTTATCTGTTCCAGTTGGAAATCACAAGAATTTATAAGTTCATCGGCTATTCCGGATCCGGTGCCGAAAATAAGAAGATACGGAATATCACCGGTTTTTAACATTTTTCTCAAATCAGAAAATTTTAAAACTTCTCCGGAAAAATTTGCTCCGGTAACGATGCTTTTGGGCATGACACCCGTTTGCCGGGTGATATCTTCAACAACTTCTTTGAGACTTGCTTTGATATTTATCAATTCAAAAGCATGCTTTCGGAATTTATTGTAATCGGCGCCGTAGCCATTACGCCAGTGACCGACGATTTCTCGCGCCAGACTGCGTTGCCCCTCTACGGGATTTACAATGTAAAAAGCATTTGCCGCATATGTTTTTGCTATCCTGGCGATATCGTGAATATCCATATTGGCGATTGCTGTAGTTACTACCTCGCCTTTTTTATTATATACCGGATAATGTAAAAGAGCTAAATAAAGCATTCAAGCTTTCCTGTTGAGGATGAAATTATCCTGATTAATTCGGCGCAAACCAATACATTATAAATTTCTCAAAATCAAGAATTTATATCTGTCCCTTCTTAATTTTATCGAGAATTTTTTTATCTTCCGCCGAAAGTTTTAATTTTTTGAGTAAATCCGGCCTTTTTTTATAAGTTCTTCTGAAGGACTCTGTTTTGCGCCAGAGCTCAATCTTGGCATGATTTCCCGATAATAGAACATCGGGAACTTTCCAGCCTTTGTAATTTGCCGGTCTTGTGTACTGGGGATATTCCAAAATATTCCGGGAAAAAGATTCACCGATTTTTGATTCAGGATTGCCCAGGAAACCGGGAAGCAAGCGCGAAACGGCGTCAATTAAAACCATTGCGGCAAGTTCTCCGCCGGTTAAAATATAATCACCGATGGAAATCTCTCTGTCCACAAGATGTTCCCTGATTCTTTCGTCAATTCCTTCGTAGCGGCCGCAAATAATAATTACCCTCTTTTTTTCGGAGATTTCCGCCGCGATTTTCTGATTAAAAACCTCTCCCTGGGGAGTCATCAAAATTACGGTGGAATCCTCCCTGTTTTTTTTTCTGATTGCCGATAGCGCTTTTTCCACCGGTTCTAATTTCATCACCATGCCGCAGCCTCCGCCGTAAGGCGCGTCATCGGTCATCTTATGTTTGTCATCAGCCCAGTTGCGTATGTCGTGCAGGGAGATATTGATGATGCCTTTTTCCTGAGCTTTCTTTAACAGGCTGAAATGGAGAGGTGATGAAAACATTTCTGGAAAAATGGAGAGGATATCAAAACTTATCACTTTTACCCCGTTAGAAAGCCCCGCTGCTTGCCCCGTGCTAAGCATCGCTTCTATCGGTGCTTGAAAGCGGGTATTATGGTTCTTCATTTTTTTAACGAACACGGGGTTTAATGTCCCGTGAGAGCCTGCCCGTTGGAAAGTCGAAGACTTTCTAACGGGGTTTACAATCCGTCCGGTATCTTTACGGTCATAACCCGTTGATCAACATCTATCTTCTTGATTACATCGGAGATTGCGGGAAGAAGTATTTCCTTGTTTTTTCCTTCGCAGACATAAACATCATTGCTTCCCGTGGGAAAAACAGACTTGATTTTGCCTATGTAACTGCCGTCTTCGCTGAATACATCGAGACCGATGATATCGTGGAAATAATATTCTCCAGGGGAGAGTTTTTTCAGTGTGTCTTTCGGCCAATAAATCTTGCACCCGACAAGATCTTTCGCCGAATCCGCATCCTTTATTTCTTCCAGTTCAATAAAAAATGCCTTGCCTGATTTCTCGATTTTTTTCAGGCGGAAAGGATTTTTTTGCCCCCGGATATTTTCAATATAAACAAAATCAGGTTTGGAGAAATTACTCTTGGCTTCCAGATAAGACAAAACTTTAAGACATCCGTGGAGACCACGGTTTTTTACAATCTCCCCCGCCTCAAAGAGATCCATTTTTTGCCTATTCTATTATTTCTAAAACAGCCCGTTTATGAGCCTTAGCCGAAGCCGCGCTTAAAATCATCCGGATGGCCTTGGCCGTTCTGCCCTGCTTGCCGATTACCTTGCCCAAATCCTCCTTGGCTACGCGCAGCTCAATAACAGATGTTTGTTCACCGACAATTTCAGTTACTTCAACCTTATCCGGAAAATCCACCAAAGCCTGAGATATATATTTGATCAATTCCTTCATCGTCATAACCTCCACTGAGTTTAATCAATTCATTAACAGATCGCTTATTAAACAAATTGTGACCATTTTAAAAAACTAAAAAGTTTTATTTGACTTTAGCTTCTATACCCTTTGTCTTCAGCAAATTAGCTACTGTCAGGGTAGCTTTGGCACCCTTGTTCAACCATTTACGAATTCGTTCTGCCTTGACTGTAACTTCCGCCGGATTTTTCTTGGGATCATAGGTTCCCAATATTTCCAAAAATCTGCCGTCGCGTGGAAAATCGGTATCAGCTGCCACAATGCGATAATAGGGTTTGCTTCTAGTACCCTTTCGAGTCAGTCTAATTTTGACACTCATCGATTTTTAATATTACCTCCTCCTTAATGTAATAAATTTTTATTTTGCTTCTACCACAGTCTTACGGTTTTTAAAAGGGGAAATTCCTCATCATAGATTTTATCCCGTCTTTTTTATTGAATTTTTTCATCATTTTTCTGATTTCCGCGTAGTTCTTCAACAAAAGGTTTACATCCTGAACGGAAGTTCCGCTGCCCAGAGCTATTCTTTTTCGCCGTCTTCCGTCAATAATCAGGTGGTTGTAACGTTCCTTCCTGGTCATGGAATCAATGATTGCCGTAATTTTAACCAATTGCTTATCATCAGGCTCCAAATCTTTAAGAGCCTTCATTTTTCCCAGTCCCGGAATCATTCCCAGAATATCTTTTATTGACCCCATTTTTTTTATTTGTGCCAGCTGATTGCGGAAATCCTCCAGGGTAAATTCATTTTTCCTGATCTTCTTTTCCAGTTCCAGCGCTTCTTTCCTGTCCATGCTGGCCTGTGTTTTTTCCACAAGGGTGAGGATATCGCCCATGCCCAGGATCCGCGAGGCAATTCTCTCTGGATGAAATACTTCCAGCTTGTCTATTTTTTCTCCAACGCCGACAAATTTTATGGGCTTTCCGATAACCGATTTCAGAGACAGAGCGCTGCCGCCTCGGGCATCGCCGTCCATTTTTGTCATAATGACGCCGTCAATACCGATAAGCTCGTTGAATCTGGCGCCAACATTGACGGCATCCTGTCCGGTCATGGCATCGGCAACATAAATAATTTCTGCCGGGTTCACTCTGTTTTTTATCTTCTGGAGTTCTTCCATCAAAGGATTATCAATATGCAGTCTGCCCGCGGTATCAATGACGAGGACATCATAGCCTTTTCTTTTGGCTTCATCCACGGCCTGAAAACAGATTTCCACAGGATCTTTCATGTCGTTGGCATCAAAGAAGCCAGCGTTTATCTGTTGGGACAGCAAAGACAACTGCCGTATGGCGGCGGGACGGTAAACATCCGCCGATACAAGACATACTTTACGGTGTTCCCTGGACAGCAAAAGAGCCAATTTTGCCGCAGTCGTGGTTTTGCCGCAGCCCTGGAGACCGATAAGCATAATTACCGAGGGCACTCTGGCTCCGAATTTGATATTGGAGCTTACTCCTCCCATCAGTTCCACAAGGCGGTCATGAACGATTTTGACTATTTGCTGGCCAGGTGTAATGCTTTCGAGAACATCTTTGCCGATCGCCCGGACACGGATATCTTCAATAAAATCTTTGGCCACCTTGAAATTAACATCGGCTTCCAGTAAAGCCATGCGGATTTCTTTAAGCGAGGCATTGACATTTTCTTCGGTCAGAATTCCCCTTCCCTTCAGTTTTCTAAAGATATTTTCCAGTTTTTCAGAGAGATTTTCAAACATAATCAAACGGCCAAATGAACAACCCCCCGCCGCAAGCAGCGGTGTATCCAAGGTAACTACGCCCCAAGGGGCGGGGAATTAGACCCACCGCTTATGGCGTGATTTTTATATTGCCCCGCTAAGCTTCGCACGCGGGGTAATTTCCAATCCATGAATATTGGGATTGGATAATTCGTCCAACAAATTTCAGTGCGCTTTGCTTCTTAAATTTGGGACTCATTACAACTTACAGATATTACTGCACTGTGTTTGTAATATCTGAGTTTCATTAAAATTTGGGTCTCATTTATATTTTTCAGTTTTTGCTTGTCTTATTTTTAATTTTTTTAACAATGCAATTTGTTCCTGTTTTTGCTGAAATTTTTTTTGCTGCCTGTTGGGCCTGCTCCTTATCATTCAAATCAGAAGCAATAACCCGAAACATGACACCCTTCCTCCTCAACTCAATTTTAATTACTTTTGACTGAAAACCCAGAGAGGCCACTTTCTTGTTCATCTGATAGGCCTTAGCTTTATCCTTCATGGAGGCTACCTGCACGATGAATTTGTAATTAGCAGGATTTTCCTGAGCGCCCGTTTCGTCTTTGGGCCCTTCCTTCTCCTGGACAGGTTCTTTTTCTGATACAGGTTGAGGTTTCGTTTCGATATGAAATTTACCCTTCTGCTCATCTTCCTCGCTCTTCGGAGCGGCAGCTACATGTGGTTTTTCTTTGAATGTATCAGCCTTCTCCAATCCCTTTTTGCTGGTCAGTGTTTCATGATAAGTATAATCAATGCTGTCTTCTTCCGCAGCAGAGGGTGATTTCAAAACCGCTTGGTTAGCGGCGGCAATCTTGCCGGGTGCGTTTTGTTGCGCCATCCTTATTTTAGATGGGCGCCAGACCAGCGCCAGCGCTCTCTGCGGAAGTGAAGCGATTTTTTCCGGATAAGTATCCATGTTCTGGCCCATATCCACGCCAAACAAAAAAGCCGCGCATAACAGGACTGCCATTCCTATGACAACAACAAATAATCCTGTTTTCCCGATTTTTAATTCAAAATTTTTTGTGTTTCCGGTAGTCATACACTTCCTATATTCAACGAGTCTCACTATCCCACGTCGCTGCGCTTCGGGGATAATTCGACTAACCCATCGAGTCTCACTATCCCGCTCCGCTTCGCTTCGGGGATAGTTCGTCCAACAAATTTCAGCGCGCTACGCTTCTGAAATTTGGGACTCACTACATCTTTTCAGGTGCACTTACGCCTAAAATATTCAGGGCGTTCTGCAGAACAATTCTTATCGACATTGTCAGAAAAAGCCTCGCCCCGGTCAGTTTTTCATCGTCGGAAAGTACTTTATGTTTATTATAATAGCTATGAAAAATTCCCGCAAGTTCATTCAAATAAAAGGGAACCCTGTGCGGCTCCAGCGATTTGGCCGCCCCGTAAATCATCTCGGGATAGCGAGCCAGCATCTTGATTAAGGTTTTTTCTTCGGGTTCTTCCAACAAACCCGGATTAATATCAGCGTAATGAGGCAACGCAACGCGGCGTTCGCAGGCCATTCCGATGATGCTGCAAATCCGGGCATGGGCATACTGCACGTAATAAACAGGATTTTCGCTGGACTGTTTCTTGGCCAGCTCCAGATCAAAATCAAGATGGCTGTCTGAGCGGCGCATCAGAAAGTTATAGCGGGCGGCGTCGCGTCCCACTTCATCAAGAACTTCCCTTAAAGTCACAAACTCGCCTAAACGGGTGGACATAGCCGCGGGAGCGCCTCCCCTGAGCAAATTGACCAGCTGCACAAGGATAATCTTCAAAGCGTCCTGGGAGTACCCGAGGGCCTGAATTCCCGCCCGCACCCGGGGCATGTAGCCGTGATGATCCGCGCCCCAGACATCAATAATCATCTCAAAACCGCGGGAAAACTTGTTCTGATGATAGGCGATATCGGCGGCAAAGTAAGTCGGCTCGCCGTTTTTGCGCACCACAACCCTGTCTTTTTCATCGCCGAAAGACGTTGTTCTGAACCAGAGAGTCTCCCCGTCGGAATAAACAAACCCGCTTTTTTGCAGCTCCTCCAGAAGTTTGTTCACGCCGTTATTCTTATACAGTTCTTTTTCGCTGAAATACCCGTCAAAAGTAACACCGAAATCCTTTAAATCCGTCTTGATTTCTTCCATGATTGACCGGCCGGCAGTTTCGGTGAAATAGCCGATGGTCTTTTCTTCATCGGCTTGAAGATATTTGTTCCCTTCGCGGGAAAGAAAGTCACGGGCTATCTCCCTGATATAATCGCCGCGATAGCAGGTATCGGGAAAATCAATTTTCTCACCGGCGAGCTCCCTGTAGCGCAGCAGCACGGATTTGCCCAGATTGTTCATCTGGTTTCCGTAGTCATTAATGTAATATTCCCTGAAGACATTGTAACCCACCGCCGCCAGCAGATGGGCAAGGACATCGCCGACAACGGCTCCGCGCGCGTGACCTATGTGCAGCGGCCCCGTGGGATTGGCGCTGACGAATTCCACCTGAACCTTTTTACCGTTCCCCAGCTCAACGCGGCCGAATTTCTCCTTCTGCTCCTCAATATTTTTCAGGGCTTTGTGCCAGGCATCGTCCCTGATAAAAAAATTAATAAACCCCGGTCCGTCTATCTTGGTTTTTTCGATAATATTTTCATCATCGGTGATGTTTCCCTGAATTAGCTGGGCTATTTTGCGCGGACTTTCCTTGATTTGCGAGGCCAGGATCATGGCGGCATTGGCGGCATAATCGCCGTGCCGGGGATTGGCGGGAGGCTCCACCTCCAGATAAGGCAGCGAGAAACCGGGAAGCTGTTTTTTCTGAACAGAAATTTCCAGGGCGTTTTTAAGTATGTTGGTTATTTTGTTTTTCATAATCCGGTCAAAATGAACCTCCGCCCTGCAAGCAGGGCGGTATCAAACGTTAAAAATCTTATTTCAATTCACCCTCACCTTAATCCTCTCCCATCAAGGGAGATGACTTATGAGGTAACCGTCCAGCAAGCTGGACGGAATTGTCAAGTTAAAAAAAATGACAAGCAGCCTTTAAATATCATTTGCTGCTTGTCACTGCAAGTCGAACTGTTATATTTTATATAAAAGAAGTGGAAGAGGAACAATTCCGACAATTCACGATTCATCGGGATTGGCAGGGGCGAGAAATCTTAAAATGATGTCATTCCGATGAACGTAAGTGAAGAGGAATCTTAAAAAATCAAAACAAGATATCTCCCTTTGGTCGATATGACAGCTTATTTCTGACGCACTACATTAGCTGGACTATATCCTTCGGTCGAAAAGCCAATTTGATTATTATGTAATTGACAAGAAACCCTTAACCCTGCCGACTTTTTTTCTATAAAACATCTACGTTTTCTGTCAAGAAAATTTGTTCTAATTCATCACTCCCCGGTCAATTACTGTACGCGCATGTCGTGCCAGTACTGCAGATTGGCCCTGTTGGCTGTCGGGTCGGGAGGCTGTAAAACATTAATCTGAGCACCCTCGCTGGTCGTGACGTAAATATTTGTTCCACCATGGGGATTTTCCGAAACAACGGGACCGGAGGCAATGCCGGTGCCCGCGTCGGTTGTACGCTCACCGTTTTCAAACTGGCCGGCGCCTGTTAGAAAATGAAGCGCCCATAATTTGGATTGACCGCTTCTGTTGCAGGGATCGTTGGCATCGCCCGGCGTGTAGGAGGTGAAATAAACAATATCGGCATAAACGGTCGGGTCGGCGAGTATCTTCTCGCCCTGGCCTGTTAAATTTATATACCATCCGTTATTACTACCGGCATAGGTCCCGCTGGTGATATTTTCCAGATCGCTCTGATGCCATGTTGTTGTCCGGTCATTGTCCTTGCAGGCGTAAATTTTCTCCTGGGCATTGGCCGCCGTGGGATCGGTTACGTCACCGCTGCCCCAATATACCAACAAATCGCCGTACAGAGTACGTGTGACCGTAGGCTTTATATAAATCGGCCGGATTACACCGGGCTGTGCTTCATAGAACTTTCCGCCGGTCCAGCTTCCTATGCCGCAGCTGGCATCGGCGGTTTTTTGTGCATCTGTGCACATTTTAAACCGCCATATATTACCGCCAAGGTCGGGGACATATACCGTGTCAATGAATCCGTCATCATCAGAATCCACTGATGCCGGCTGAGTTACCAGACTGTATTGCATGTTATCGAAATCGAAAATTCCATCCGGCCCGCAGGCAGTGTAGGTCCAGAGTACAGTGCCGTACAACAGGTCAATCACATAAAATCCCTTGCCCCTCTTGTCGCATGCGGAGCAGTCATTGGCCGTCTTGCAGTTTGTTGACGCGAAACCACCGGCGGTGAAGCCCACCCATTTTTCATCGCCGTTGATGTACACCCTTCCTATGGTGATTTTGGACCAGGGCTGGCCAAGGTGATTGCCCTGGGTAGCGGTCAGTCCGGCTGTCCCGCCGAAATGCCATTTATATTCTGGTGCGCTCAGAGTCTCGGTCACGTCAAAGGCGTAATATCCGCAGTGGTTTTTATAAACGGTTGAATAAGTAGAATTAAAACCGGAATCACAATGCGGAGATGAACTCCACAAAGTTGAACTTCCACCCCGGCCCTCGCCAATTATCATGTACGCTCTCCATGCGGTACTGAGCTTTGATTTTCCATCACCTGCCCCTGTCCAGATATCACTGGCCGTGGCCGGTCCGTCAACAAAATATTGATGACTTAAAGAAGTCGGATGTTCGGTATGATAGAGTCCCTGCAGTTTGGTAAGTAGATTTGGCGGGATAAAACTCCACAGTTCTTTTCCGCCGTCAGCGGAGGACTCCCCTGTTTTAAAAACATGAAGCTGGCCGTCATTGGCTCCGGCTATCAGCAGCCTGTTGCCGAGGGCTGAACTTCTTTCATGGGCATCACGATAGGCATCGAATCCATCACGAATCGTTCCGTCCGGTTGTGGAGTCGTCCCCTCATCAACAACATCGCTAAAATATGGCGACGGAGAACCGATGCTTATCGGAGAAGAATGGAATATGTCGCCCAGTTTCCATCCATAATGGGCGTATGCCGTGTCCAGTTCACCGTTGTAGATAAAATTGACAATACCATTCCTGGTTGCGGTTGGATCTGCAGCTGTATCAACGCCCAAATCAGCGGCAGTGACCGTATTAAAAGAAACCCGATTGCCTCCTTTGCAGGTATATATTGTGCGGGAGGAGCCGCTCCTGGAACGTAGAATTGCTCCGGCGTCCCAATCAAAATCCTCTTCAAGGGATCCGTCATCTTTCAAGGAATATCTCTTTAGATAACCTATCCAGAAAGGATCATTAATAGCGTCAATCAACGGCAGAAAAGAAGCCTCATAAATGTAATTTTCATACTGTGTCCTTATAGTTTGTACAGAAACACGGGTAAATGAGTAAGCCTGGTCTTTGATGGTGGCAATTGCCGCCCTAAGGGCATCACTTAACTCAGTGGCATTTGTTGCAATAAAAGCGTATCCGGAAAGGGCAAGATATCCCGGATCGTTTGTTGTTGTTTTAAAGTTTTCCTGGCTTGTCCATCCGGACACACCGTCACAGGTATGCGACGAGTTATTGTCGCGGCAACAATCCGCGGTGCTGTCAGAAGAAGATGCGCAACTGGAAACACCGACAGGAAATGTTTCATTGTCGGGAATATTATAGGCGGTCAGGTCTCCGGAGTTGGGCACAAATAAATTGTCGGTCCCTCCGTAATAGGCTGCCCATTCCAGAGTGTTTATCAGATAGGAAGGCATGGCTGAGCCAAAGCCGATGACAAAAACTTTATAGCCGGCATTGAATAATGCTGCCGTAGCAGCCACTACCTCACGGCGCCGTTTGTACATGTGCTGCTGACATTCATTTCCTGCTCCGCCGCAAGCGTATGTATCGGCGCCGTCTGTAAGCAAAATCACGAATTTCTGCCTGCATTCTTTCGCGTTGTCCTGGTTCTTATGATCATCCAAATAAGATTTGGCTTCTTTGAGGGCTGAAGCCAGCGGAGTGCCGCCGCAGGCATTCTCGCCGGCAATACATTCGCCTGTAGAGCAACTGGTGACGGTTGATGCGCAGGACGTTGAATTGCCGCAATAAGTCCGGGAATAGGAAGTGCCTGTGTCTTCCCCCAGTTCGCTGATTTTTGTTATAAGTTTGATACCACCTGATGCATAATTACCGGACGTGTCGTTACCGTTGTCGCAACTTGGTGGATTAGTAGCCTTAAAGCGCATAAAACCGATTCTGATACCCAAACTGTCGCTGTCCGAGGAATCGATAGTGTTGCTATTGTCATCATCCAGAATGCCGAAAAGTCCTTTTTTGGCAATAGCCAGACGGGAACAATTAACAGAACAATTTGTTTTGGAACTGCCGCAAAATCCGTCCGAACAACCTGTACCTGTGCAATTAGTTGTATCCGCAGCACAGGAAGCGCTGCTGCCGTAGTAGGCGCTGGACCCCGGAGGACCGAAAGCCATGCTTCCGGATAAATCCAGTACAATGAGGGCATCGGCGGCAACCGAAGCAAAGGTGGCCGATTCATCGCCGACGGGCGGATCTGTTTCCTCATCAGCATAGGTAGTGCCTGCCGGCAAGACCAAAGATACCAGCATAATGAATATGATTAACATCATAAAAGATAGTTTTTTCATAATAACCTCCTTGAACAAATCCTAATTACAAGTCACGGGTTCAAAGCGCGTAAACTCGTTGGTTTCTGCGCCTTCCAAAGTCCTGCGTTCAGCCAACATTCGTGAACCAACATTCAATTTGCAGGAAATAATTGAAAACAAATTCTGATTATTACAGGATAGGCTGATCAGGCAAGACTGGTCGTAAACGATAAAATGTTTATTTTGAGCAACAGGAAGTCTCATTTTTTTCTTCCCGATACAAACTTACGCCAGTAAATTCATATACTTACGGTCTAATAAACTGTGTTTCTGTAAATTTTTTTTAAGGCTGGCCTATAATAGATAAAATTCATTCACCTGTCAAGAAATATTTATGAACTGATTTTCATTTCAGATTGCAGTATTTTTGTTATTTTGTTTTTCATAATCCGGCCAAACTAAAAAAAATGACAAGCAGCCTTTAAATATCATTTGCTGCTTGTCACTTTAAGTTGTGTAATTTCGAGAAGTCCCGACTTGTCGGGACGATCGTGACTCTCACTGAGAGCGAATGTAATGACGCTCGAAGTGCAAGAGGAACAATCCCGCCAATTCACGATTCATCGGGATTGGCAGGGGCGAGAAATCTTGATCTCAATAAATTCAGTGTTTTAAGATTCCTCACATTCGTTCGGAATGACAGTCTTTGCTATTGTGACACAGTCTCTTGGTCGATATGACAGTGCTTATTTCTGACGCACTACATTAGCTGGACTATAGCCTTCGGTCGAAATGCCAATTTGATTATTATTTAATTGACAAGAAATCCTCAGCCCTGCTGGTCTTTCTTCACGGCCTCGTCAATCTGGCTGTCCTTAATGGACAAGTCACGGGAATAATCGGGACAGCGGACGCATCCCTGGGCGTCCGTCGGAATGCTGAACCTCTTCTGGCAGTTTTCCCGCCAGGCGCAGATAGCGCAGTATTTTCTTTCTGAACCCATCGCCAATCCTAATCAGTAATTATAAAATCTTTGCATAATTATAAATTTGTCATTTCGAAGCGAAGCGAGAAATCTTGATCTCAATATTATTCAGCGAGTTAAGATTCCTCATCCCGACACATCGGGATTCGGAATGACATTCTTTGCTATTATGACACAGCCTCATACGCAGTGCTTTGAGTCGTGACTCCTCGAAATGACAAGAAATACAGAGTTTTGCAAAGATCTCTATTTGTAAATCTCAAATCTCTATAAAAGCATCTCCATCTTCTGTCAAGAAATTTTGTTTTAATGAGACCCAAATTTCAGAAACGGAGTGCACTGAAATTTGATGGTCGAATTATCCCCGAGGCGAAGCCGAGTGGGATAATGTGCAACTAAAACATCGTTTACAATTTAGACTGGGTACATCCTTTACACTTTTTTAGTTACGAATAACC